>JADFQH010000003.1:0-2437 GCA_022561895.1 Methanobacteriota archaeon
CAAATCGGTCTCCACGTAGTCCACGGGGAGCTGACCGACTGATACCTAACGAAGATGAGCATCATTCGTATCCGTCTGTAGTTGAGGTCAGGCTGGCTTTTGTACAGGCGGACAGAGTTCGTCAATACACTAATTCTAATCGCTGAGGGGGCCAAAAGCAGCCACGCTCCGTCCCTGCTCGGCAAATCCGGTAACAACTGAAGGAAGAGCCTGTCCGAAAAACAATTTTCGAGCCACTCTCACCGGCCCAGGATCGGTTGTGAGCTTCATTGATCAGATCACCCAGCCAATATAAGCATTTTTCCAGATGGACTCTTGTATCGCAGGAGATAAATTCCGCACATATTATACCGTAGGCCAGAAGTTTTGTTACGCCAAGGAAAGGAACAAGATTCCCGACCTCACGAAACGTTGAGTCCGCGATCAACTCGCAGACGAGACAGGTCCGAAGGTGATGAATTGTTGAGGAAGCCTCAGACCCGCCGACGGCTTGAGTGATTGGCGTAACCTTTGAACATCACAGCGCTGCAAACCACGTCTGCCCATCTCGTCGATCTCGTTCTCGGAGACGACGCATTCAAACTTTGCGCAGACCACTCTCGCCGGGCGGTGTCTCATCGTACTCACAGTCGCTTTGTTCGTGATAACTCGGCGAATTCTCGCACTCCGGGCACTGCTTCGTGATGATGGGTGCCCAGATCCAGATTGCCTGTTCACCTTCCTTCACGTAGCGATCGAACTCATCGCGCCAGGTGTTGTAGCCAGCGACTTGTGTCGCATGCGGACACTGATCGCTGGTTTCTTGGTCATCTTTGAGTCGCCTCCGTGCCTCGGAGGCGCTGACCACCACACTCTGCAGATCGCACACCATATCGATAGGAGCGTCGGTCTCGGCTTGGGTTCGACTCACTCATCACCCTTCTCGTCGTGCTCGCGGATCTCGTGAGCGCGGCTGGTGAGGAGGCCGGAACACGCTATATCGAGGATCTTGCGACAGGAGCAGCTGACGAGACCGAGCTTCTCGACGACATCGCAATCCTCTTTCTGTTCGTCAATCCCGATGGATACTTCAGCCGACTGCCGGAGCTGGTCGAACCCGACTACCTCGAATTCACTCGAGGGAACGCATCGAGCAACGATACTAACCGTCAGTATCCCACGATCGGCTGGATCGATCCGAACAACTACCCGGTGAGCCCGAAGACGCCCCGGATGAGTACTACGATATCGTTCCCGACGCGATCGCAACCGTCGAGTTCCTGCGTCAGTACGAGAACGTCCGCTATCTCGTCGACTATCACCAGATGGGGACCCGAGAGGAGTTCGATTTCGTCTGGAACCTCGAAACCAACGCACAGAGGGACCACCGCGGTGTCCACCTGCTTGAAGAGGCCAACGTGCAAATCGAGGAACGGATGGAGGCAGAACTGGGCGAATTGGATGAGTTCGTCGACGATGTCGAGCGCGCTCTAGAGGATTGGTTCGACGAACCTGATCAAAAGCTGCGAGATCCGTTCAATTACGGAACCGTCGATGATACCTTGGGATACAACATCTCCGGCGGTCTGCTCGATTGGGCCGGTCAACCGCGCGAATCCGGCGGTCTTGGTGCTGTGACCGTCGTCCCGGAGATGGTGTTTGCGGGCGGCGGCGAGGAGTGGTTTCCGTATATGCATCGCCACTTGGAGACGGCATACCGCATCCAGATGGAGGTGTTTGCCAAGCTTACCGCAGCGAACGTCGAGGCGACGGTTAATATCGATAACCGAAACGTTGCATACGTGACATTCGACGAGTTGACCCGGTCGTCGGCAGACCTTTCGCACACTGACGAGGAAGGTGGGGTCGATGAAGGGCCCGGACACGATAGTCCGGTCGAAACAACGCGTACTCATGGGACGGTCCTGCCTGGCTTCGACGGGAACATCGAGGAGACTGCGTTTCCACAGACACGCTGTCTTTCAGTAGACATCGATCCTGACGATGACGCAGAGGGGATCGTGACGATCGTCGACCCAGATGGCACCATCGTCCGTGAGCTGGACGTAGGCGACTCGGACCACACGGCCTGTTGTACCGGTGATCAGACCAATGTCTACATCGCAGAGCCTGCGGAAGGTGATTGGACCATCGAATTCGAGGGCAAAGGTCAGATAGGAATCGAAGTGGTTGCTGTCGAAAGCGATGATGAGCACCTCGATCCCGAGGAACTCATGGGCTTCTATCAGCGCGAGTACTCCGTCAATCCGACGGAATTCTTCGCCGATTTCGAAGCGTTCGTCGAGGACGGGGAGATGGACGGTGTAGCTATCGACGATCTGCGGGCAAACGCCCTCATGGACGACTCCGGTGAGCGGCGTTACGATACGCTGGTGATCTCTGGCGACATGGAAAGCGATGATCCCGAGTGCATCTCCGCCATCGAAGCGTTCGCTGA
>JADFQH010000003.1:2447-38407 GCA_022561895.1 Methanobacteriota archaeon
CCTCGGCCACTAGACACAACTCTGGGTCCTGGTTGAAGCTGGTGGTGATCTCGTACTGACCGATGCTGGTGTGCAGCTGCTGGCTGAACTCGACATCGGACAAACAGCGAAGCTCTCCGAGGCTGACATCGAATCGTTCGGTCTCGATTTCGTTAATCTCTACGATCGCAACCTCGATCATCCATTACTGCAGGGAATCCGTGAGATTCAGCATGAACTCTGGAAGACACCACAAGTCGGTTACACGCCGGACGAAGATGACCAACCCGTATATGCTGTCGACGAAGATGCCTTTGAAACCGCTGGTGGCTCCGTCGCAGGCACATTCGAAGATGGGGGTGGCGTCGGCGTTGGGACGCTATCTGGGGGCGATTGCGATATCCATGTCATCGCTTCGATTCTACCGACAGCTAATCAGGAGTATCTCCACCAGTTCGGCATGGCGGACTACGTGGTGTCGACGATGGGGCATACGGTTCTCTGTAATGCGATCAGTGGCGAGCAGCGGCGATATGTCGACGGCAAGCTGGTCGAGACCGTCGGCGAAGACGCCAGCGAGAGCACGTACCGTCGCCAGACCGTGACCCACTGAATTCTGGCGCACTCTCGCAGCTTTTGATGGATGAGGGTGTCTCCCATCTTGTTGTTTGGACGACTCCTTGTGACTGATCGGCCGCTGCAGCACGTATTCCGCATCGGCGTGATCAATCTCCGCTGTCGCGAAAATCGCAGTCGCTCGATTGACAGATCCCACTCACAAACGTTGACGTGAGACGCGAGCATTCGATGTACGTCGAGAATTAGTCAAACAGGGCTGTGTGAACATTTCAATGCGTTGTAATCACAATTCAGTGCGTACAATCGATCTGGTTCGTGGATCTAACCGGATCGAGATTGGCTGCAATACACAAATCATCGATCCTGCGTTCCGTTTCATATGGAACGTTCTATAAGTAAATTGTCTCGTAAGAGGATACGATTAGACTATTTTCTCTGTAGCATCAAACAGAATGGTGAATTATGCGCTACACTTGATTTTTAAATAAAATGATTTATGTTTGCCAGCGGCGTCCTCCAACTGACATGGTAGATAATAACAATCAACCATATCGCGGTCCCGAAGTCAGCCGACGAACGTACATGCAAGGTACCGCCGCAACAGGCGCCGGACTGGCAGGTCTGGGCACAGCAAGCGCACATTCGCTTGATGAACCGATGATGGGCGGTTCGGAAGAATTTCTTGACCGGGTCGAGGATGGTGAGACGGTTTTCGGAATGTCGACAGGATTTGCGAGCATGGATCCTGCAACTGTCGTTGGTAACCATCCGGCAACGGATTGGGTCTGGGTGGACAGCGAGCACGGGTCCTATGATCTCAGAATCATCCGTCAGATCGTCTCAGTTATTCCCGACGACACCGCCGCGTTGGTACGTATTCCCGGTCATCACCCGAGAGAGGTGGACCGCGTACTCGATGCGGGGGCCGATGGGGTTATCGTACCGTTTCTGCCAAGGGTTGACGGGCCGGGCGTCATCGAAGACGCTGAAATGTTCGTCGAGGCAGCGTATTACCCACCTGATGGAAATCGGGGGGCTGCTGGTAGCCACGCTGGGGCGGTGTACGGCTTGGAAGCCGATGAATACTTTGAGACCATCAACGACCGCGTATTCGTGATGCTTCAAGTTGAGACACGAGAAATGATCGACAACATCGACGAAATCGCACAAATCGATGGACTCGACTGTCTGTTGGTCGGACCAACTGATCTGTCATATCAGCTTGGCGATCCGGGGAACTTCGACTCTTCGGAGTTCCAGCAGGCGATCCAAGACGTCCTCGATGCCTCACACCGCCACGGCGTCGCACCCGGATACTGGGTGGGTGACGAAGACGAAAACGAGTTCATTGATGACGGATGGCAGGTCCTTTCGTTAGGAGCGGATGGTGGTCTGTTAGCCGCTGGTATCGAGGACCGGTTCCCGAATTCCAACGAATCATAACACCAGTTTGTGACTCGACCGCTTTTTGACAGCCAATTTTGACAATGTAGTTGTTCGTTGTTGCTACTTATATCAGTCTATTATTTATCTTAATCGGCGCGCAATCGAACGATCACTTCACTGGTGGGAGAACGCTTGGTAGAGGAGCTTACGACCACGAGAAGCTATAACCCCACACGAATAGACTGTCCACACAGTACAATGACCGACCAGTTTCAGCTAGTAGAAGCAACCGTTGATGAGATACACGATGCGATGAAAGACGGGGAACTCACGAGCCAAGAGCTTGTTGAGCGCTATCTCGAACGGATCGACGCGTACGATCGAAGCGGTCCCGAACTAAACAGTATCATCACCATCAACGAAAACGCAGTCGAACGCGCAGCTGAATTGGATCAAGTGCTGGAAACGGAGGGCTTCGTCGGCTCGCTGCACGGCATTCCGGTTCTCGTCAAGGATCAAGCGGAGACTGCGGGAGTGAGGACGACGTTCGGTTCCGAGGCATGCGCTGACTATGTTCCGGACACCGATGCGACCATCGTCACGAAACTCAAAGACGCTGGTGCGATCGTCCTAGCCAAGACGAACCTGCCGGACTGGGCCGCCGCATATTTCGGCTACTCCTCGGCGCACGGACAGACGAAGAACCCATACGATCTCGATCGAGATCCCGGTGGATCCAGTGCTGGGACCGGCACCGGTGTCGCTGCCAACCTCGGAACGATCGGGATCGGCGAGGATACAGGTGGCTCGATTCGCGTTCCATCGGCCAACTGTAACCTGTTCGGGATCCGCGTGACGACCGGACTCATTAGTCGAATCGGACTCTCGCCGATCGTCCCCCGACAGGACACCGCCGGACCGATGGCACGAACAGTGACGGACATGACTTACTTGCTAGATGTTCTCGTTGGGTACGACCCGGAGGAGTCGTGGACCGGCGCGACGGCACAGACGGACATCGACTCGTATACGAACTACCTCGACGAGGACGGGCTCGACGGCGTCCGTCTCGGGGTTCTGCGCGAGGCGTTCGGCTCGGACGATGATCCTCGGGCGGCACCCGTAAACGAGATTACCGAGAGGGCACTCGATAGGATGGTTGCGGCAGGTGCCGAACTCGTCGATCCGGTATCGGTTCCCGATCTCACGGAGCAGATCGGGGAAACCACCGTGTACACCTATTATGGGACGCTGTCTCTCAACGAGTTTCTCACCGAGCGCGAGGGAATTCCGTACGACTCCGTAAGAGAGATCTACGAGGCGGGTGCGTATCACGAAGAGCTGGAGCTGCTCGAAGCGATCGCCGCGATGACCGCAGATCCCGAGGAGGAACTCGACTTCTGGCGGCGTTCGCTCGGCCAGGAGTCGTTCCGTCGTGACGTGCTGAACACCTTTGCCGCGGATGATCTCGACGCGATCGTCTTTCCGGATGTGCGAGTCGTGGCCCCGACGATCGCGGATCTCGGTGACCGGTATACGACGGCGAACTACCCGACGAACACGCCGATCGGATCCCAGACACAGTGTCCGGCGATCTCGGTTCCGGGCGGACTCACCGACGGTGGGCTGCCCGTCGGTGTCGAACTCCTCGGAAAGCCATATCACGAACACCGGCTCATCGAGATGGCCTACGCTTACGAGCAGGTGACGGAGACAAGACAGCCGCCCGAAACTGCACCTTCGCTCCGAGAGGAGTAATGATACAAAACAACACGGAAGACGTGCGCTACACTGCGTAGAACAGCTGAAATATTGAATTAGAAATAGTCGGGACACGATACAGCGGTAGACTGGTAACTATTCTCCTACAGTATCTTTTCCCGTGACGGACTTCTTCGTCGACTGGTGTGAACTAGACTCTTCCATATCTCGGAGGTCTCGAAGAGCCTGCGTTCGCTGGTCCCATATTTCGAAGGTCGCTTCGTAAGCCTCCCTATAGACATCGTACCAACGGCGGTACTGACGGACTTTCTCGGGTTGGGGCTCGAACGATTTTTCGACGGACGACGTCTGTTCGACAGCACTGGGAAGATCAGCATATGCATCGACCCCGACACCAGCCAGTAGTGCTGCACCTTTCGCTCCGAACTCCGATCCTTCGGGGACGATGATCGTCGCGTTGAGACAATCAGCGAACATCTGACACCAGAAACTGGAGTTCGCACCGCCACCACTGAGATAGATATTCTCCGTCTCGTATGGAAGGTGTGCGTAACAGTCACGCATGGCGAGCGATATCCCCTCGTATACTGCACGAACGAGATGAGCCTGTGTATGCTCTTGAGTCAATCCCATGAACTGTGCACGAGCATTCGGGTTCACGAACGGTGCGCGCTCGCCGGCCGAACTGAGGAACGGATGGTAGAGAACGCCATCCGATCCGATTGGAATCGACTCGACTGCTTCCTCAACGAGGTTGAAATCGCTCTTGTCCATGATCTCTTCGATCGCCCAATCGAGATTCGGTGTCCCGGTCATCGACGCCATAAACTGTGTCCAAAGGCCGTCTCCGATGCCGAGTGTGAGTGTGATCCCGGCTTGCTGATCGCCCAGTACCGGTTCATCCAAGATCATCTGACTGACCGATGTCGTTCCAACGACCGATGATCCATCGCCCGAGAGTGCGGCACCGCTGCCGAAGGCGGATGCAGCGACATCGATGAAGCCAGAAACGACCGGCGTTCCGGGAGGGAGACCTGTTTCGACGGAGGCGTCCCTCGTGATTTCGCCAATAATCTCCGTCCCGGCCGCCAGCGAGGGGCGCATTGGTGCGACTTCGGGCATCTCGACGATATCGAGTACCTCGTCGGCGTACTCGCCCGTCTCGACATCGACGTACGGAAGGGACCCATCGCTCAGATCCGTCGTGAGTTCGTCCGTGAGATTGTACTTCAGCCAGTCCTTGCAGAAAAAGACGGTATCGATCTTCTCGTAGGTCTCTGGCTCGTGTTCTCGAAGCCATCCGAGGATAACGAGACTACTGCCCGTAAACTGCGTGCCACCACAGATGTCGTATATCCGCTCGGTGATCCCCTCATCTTGCCATTTTGTGACGCGATCACTCGCGCGACCGTCCGACCAGAGGATCGCAGAGCGGGCAGGGGTCCCGTCCGCTTCAATGAGCCAGCAGCCATCACCCTGTCCAGTGACGCCAACAGCGAGAATTTCGTCCGATCGATCGAGCTGATCGATGACTTCACTGATCGTTTGGACGGTCTTCTTCCACGTCGTTACCATCGATTGTTCCGTCCAGCCGGGTTCGGGACGCTTTACCGTATTCCGAACGCTGCTCTTGCAGACAGTATCGCCTTCGAGAGAGAAGGCGACAGCCTTTATCATGGTCGTCCCGGCATCTATGCCAATGATAATCTTTCTCATATCGGTAAGTACCTCGATTTGCATGGTAATTTAGCTTCGCATCGTCGAACGGGGCTGTCGATGACTGCCCGAAAAGGATAGGAGCCTCAATCGAGTGAGGATCGGTAGACGACATCATGAACGCACTGGTCACAGCGAACTTCGATTCGGCGGCGCTCGATCGCCTCCGCAATGAACTGAACATGGATATCGAGTACGCACCGATCGCCGAACGCGAGGGACGGCTTCCCGAAGACGAATTCAAGGAGCGCGTTCGTGATGTCGATGTCCTCATCGTCGGCTACGAGGGAGTTTCCGCGAGCGTCATCGACGCTGCAGTAGAGTTACAGATCATCGCCTGTGCCCGCGGTGGACCGGATGCGAACGTCGACATCGAGGCTGCAACCGAACGGGGTATTCCGGTTCTGTACGCTCCGGTCCGCAATGCAGTCAGCGTTGCCGACTTCACATGGGGCGAGATCCTCTCGGTGATGAGAAACATTGCACAGGCACACCATCTCCTTCATACCGGGACGTACACCGGGACACCCCGTGCTGACGCCGCGTCGGGTGGCGCTCGCGAAGACGTGACCTGGGGAATGGGACAGGATTCTCCGTACGTGAACCTCAAAGGGCCGGAGCTGGAGGGCAAAACAGTCGGTATTATTGGCATGGGAGCCGTTGGCCGCGAAGTCGCAACACGCGCACAGGGGTTCGGAGTGACACTCCTCGGGTTCGATCCGTATATCGACGAGGAGACCATGGCGGAACACGATACGGAGAAGGTCGAGCTCGCAGAGCTGCTTCGCGAAAGCGACGTTGTAACCGTCCACGTCCCCGTTACCGAGAGCACACGAGGTCTCATCGGCACAGACGAGTTCGCGTCGATGAAGGAGAGTGCGTACTTCATCAACAACGCACGCGGTGTGATCATCGATCAGGAAGCACTGCTCGAAGAACTGCGGACGGGTGGGATTCGAGGGGCGGCGCTCGATGTCTACGATATGGAGCCGATCCCGAACGATCATCCCCTGCTCGACCGCGATAACGTCGTTACGACGCCACATCTCGCCGGCGCTGCCGAGGAAGTGATCACTCGACACTCGACGATGATCGTCGACGATATCGATGCACTTCTTTCGGGTGAGAGTCCAACCTACGTTGCGAACGAAGAAGTGTTAGCCGAGAAGTAGAACGAACAGTGAAATACCCCAGTCACGAGCAACTAACCGAACATATGAGCTCCAACTCCGTAGACGAAGGCGCTGTCCGGGAGGAACGCGAATCGATCAGCAATTACGGGCGCGAGATGGTGAAACAGGGTCTCACGAAAGGGACGGGTGGCAATATCAGCGCGCGCGTCGAGGGCGATCATATGGCGATCAGCCCGTCCGGGGTCGCTTACGAGGAGATCACCGTCGACGACGTTCCAGTCCTCGATCCCGCTGAGGCGACCGTTCTCGGCTCGCTAAAACCGTCGGCTGAACACTCGATGCACATGCAGGTGTATCGCGAGCGAGACGACGTCGGTGGCGTCGTTCACAACCACTCGCCGTACGCGAGTACGTTCGCAAGCATCAGTGAACCCATCGAAGCGTCCCACTATCTCATCGCGTTCGCGGGGGACGAAGTGCCAGTCGCGGCGTACGAAACCTACGGGACCGAAGAACTCGGTACGGTCGCAGTCGAGACACTCGGTGATGAATACAACGCGTGCCTCTTGGAGAATCATGGCGTGTTGGCCGTTGGAGACGACGTCGCTTCCGCGTTCGAAATCGCCTTGATGGTCGAATACTGTGCCCGGATCCACTATCAAGCCCGGACCATCGGCGATCCGACGATCCTCCCGGACGAAGAAGTCGAGAACCTCATGACCAAGTTCGAGGGGTACGGTCAGAACTGATAAGGTCGGTTGTAATCCCTTACCGCTGATCGCCGACGTGTACTGGTGATCGCCGGTAAATAGTTACAACCGACCTTATGACACCGTCTACACGAGTTCGACGAGGTCGAACGGATGGTCGTCAGCGCCAGCATCGACGCCTGTCGTCACTCGGTGATGACGGTACGCTCGGTCGCGTACCCTTCTCCCTCTTCGTAGCTCCAGAGGCTCACCACGACGAGTACTGGAATCGCGACCGGCCAGACGAGAATCGGGGAGTACTCGGGGAACAGATAGAGGTTTCCGATCGATCCGGCGAGGCCGATGACGATCTTCGGGCCGCGACCGCCGCCACCATCTGCTTTGATAGCAACAGGATAGCCGTGATCGTCAGCGAACGCACGCACCTCATCCGGAGAATCGACGGTATCGTCCGTTCCGGGAACGACCGGAACACCTGCCTGTTGCACGATAGCTCGAGCCTTTGCTTTCTCGCCAAAATCGGCCATGACTTCCGCAGGTGGGCCAACCTAGACGAACTCGGATTCCTCGACATGGCGGGCGAACGGTTCGCTCACGGCCTTTGCGCCTGTTTTGTACGCCGCCAAGTAGACGGTGACGGAGGTGCAGGTTAGTCGGTTTAGATGCGCGGTACGGGCATTCTGGCCACGTGGCCGTCGCCATTGGCGAACTCGTACGTCATGAAATTCACCGAAGCCCGTGACTCGCTTGCGCCGCTCCAGCAACCCGACTCAGAAAATGCGGGCTCCGACCAGCTCGATTCGCTTCGCGAGACACAATCCCAGCTCGAGGACGTTATACTGTCGGACAGAACGGTTGATACAGTCGCCAACGGCCGTCCCCGGCGATGAACTATCAAAGCCTCTGTCCGATAGTATAGCTACGATCTCGAAACCGAACAGGAGAATGTCGCCTCACTCGAAGCGGAACACACCGAACTCACCGAGGAACTCGACGAAATTATCTCCCAACTGCAGACGGTCATCCAGTTCAACGAGCAAACCACTGACGGGTGGTTACGATCGTTCGCCTTCGCATGAAAACAGCTCATCTGAACACCGCCTTAGGCACAACTGTTTTATTTGTTGGAACTGAATGAACGTTCAATCAGTGAGTTCATATGCGTTCTTTGACGACGAACCAGCCGACACCCGAGCGGCTATCATGCAGGCAACGTACCGGGCGCTCTGTGAGCACGGCTACGCCGGGCTGACGATTCAACGAATTGGCGACGAGTTCCCGAAAAGCAAGTCGCTTCTCTACCATCATTACGACGGCAAGGACGCGCTGTTGGTCGAGTTCCTCTCGTTCATGCTCAGACGCTTCGAAGCGACGATACCGGATCGGGAGTACGAGGACGCCCGCGACCAGCTTACTGCGATCTTCGATCACACACTTCCACGAGATCCTGCTCCCGAGCGCGCGCAGTTCAGGGCTGCGATGGTCGAGCTGCGTGCGCAAGCCACTACCAATAGAGCCTACCGGACGCACTTCACCCGGAACGACCGGTTCTTCCGCGAGCGCTTCGCCGCGGTCGTCCGGAGAGGGATCGAGGAGGGTGTGTTCCGCGAGGTCGATCCGGATCGGGTCGCCGCGATGGTGGTTGCGACGATCCATGGCGCGATGCAGGAAGAAGCAACGACCAACGGCGCTGAGAGCGCACACGTCCGAGAGGAGCTACGGGCCTACGTTCGGTCCCAACTGCTCGCAGAGAACGTCACGCCGGAGACGATCGGATGAGCAAGGGCGAGACTGACCGGGCTGTCGATGTCGTCAACGGCGGACTGGTGTGGCCGCTGGTCGTGCTGTCCGTTCCCATCGTCCTGACGAACCTGCTCATGGTGGGGTACAACCTCGCCGACACCTTTTGGGTCGGGCGGTTGGGCCAAGAGGCCGTCTCGGCACTGTCCTTTTCGTGGGCGATCATCTTTCTCGTCATCAGCTTCGCGATCGGATTTAACGTCGCTGGAACGGTACTGGTCGCCCAGAACAAGGGCGCTGGCAATATCGGGAGGATCAGCCACGTTGCCGGACAGACGGTCACGTTCGTCTTCTTGCTATCGATAGCGTTCGGCGTCATCGGCTTTTTCCTCTCGCCGTCCCTGCTCCGGCTCATCGGGGCCGAACCAGGTACGCTAGAGTACGAGTACGCCCTCGTTTACACCCAGACCGAGTTCATCGGCATGCCGTTTATTTTTGCCTTTTTCGTCTTCCAATCGCTGTTGCAGGGTTGGGGCGACACCAAAACGCCGTTCTATCTCATGAGCGCAAGCGTCGCGCTCAACGTCGTGATCGACCCGTTTTTCATCCTCGGATTCCAGGAGAACGTCGTCTTCGCGTGGTTCGGTCTCGAAGCGCTCGAAGCACAGCTGTACGCACTCACGGGCTTTGCGGGCTGGGAAGTCCAAGGCGCGGCGCTCGCGACGATCCTCTCTCGGGGGCTTGCCGCCGGAATCGGAATCTGGCTCCTCCTTTCGGGTCGGGTCGGCATCCAGCTTTCGTCGAGTGACTTCCGGCTTCGGGCGGAAACGGTAAAACAGCTCATCACGATCGGCACGCCCGCGAGCGTCGAGATAAGTACGAAGGCTTTTAGTGTCACTATTCTGACCGCGCTCGTGGCGCTCGCTGGCCCGACGCCGGTCGCCGGGTACGGGATCGGAACCCGTATTACATCGATGGTCGTGCTGCCAGCGCTCGGGCTCGCACGCGGCGTCGAGACCGTCGTCGGGCAGAATCTCGGCGCTAAACAGGTCGAGCGCGCCAAACGCGGTGTGTTCGCCGCGAGTGGGATCATTGCGGGCTGTCTGCTCGTTTTCAGTCTCTTCGTCTACGTTCTTGCAGACCCCATCATCGGCGTCTTTATCACCGGATCCGGCGCGGCCGAAGTGATAGAAATCGGCGCGGAGTATCTCCGGATCGTCAGCGTCTCGTACGTCTTCCTCGGCGTCTTTTACATCGTGCAGGGTGCGTTCCGCGGCAGCGGAAGCACGCGGATCGCAATGACGTTCGCGATCATCGGCTTCATCGTCCTCCGGCCGATACTAGCATACGCTTTCGCCGAACCCATGGGGATGGGCGCGAGCGGTGTCTTCCTCGGGGACGCCCTGACGAACGTCGTCATCGTCGTTCTCGCCGGACTGTACCTCCTTCGTGGGACGTGGACCGACAACGTGATCGAGGACGAACCTGAAGGGGGTCCCGTGACCGACGCCGGAGAGCACGCAACGGCAACGAGCGGCGGGGGCGAGGACGACTGATAAGGGTGGTTGTAACTGTTTACTGGTGATCGCTTGTGTGGGTCGGCGATCACCGGTAAGGGACTATACTGTCGGTCATGGGAGATTGAACGGCGGTGATCGATCCGAATAACAACAGCACGTCAGCTGCCCGGCTTTGCCATCGCCGCTTTACGTACTTATGACCGACAGTATACAACCACCCTTATGACGATCGCAGCGCAACACACCTCCACCGGGGTGCGCTGGTGGCCTTATCGGGAGGAAGCACACTCGAAACGTGATTCTGCGCGTCGATGTGAAATCAGAATCTACTTACCGATCTATCACATCATATTTGTTACGTATGAAGAAACACAGTTCGCGCAGATCGTTCATCGCGCTGGGAGGGGCGACCGTGGCCGCATTGGCCGGGTGCATCGGAGAGAACGGCGAGAACGGTCGAAACGGAGCGGACAACGGTGAAGAAGGGTTTCCTTCGCATGATCTCCCACGACACAGCGAGTGGGTAGCGACTGAAACCCACGACGGGGACGTCTTCTTCACCCATCTCGACTGGGCGGTGCTCGACGACCTCGATAGCGAGGGCGGCGAGGACGAGGAGGACACCGAAGACGTCATCGAGGAGATCCCGATCCTCGGGCTCCCGCTCTATGGCGGTCTCATCAGCCCGCTCGCCGTCTTCGGCATCGCCTTTTACCCGTTTTCGGGGGACGTGCTTCCCGAAAACGGACAGACCGCCGAGGGCGTTGGCACCGAAACGATGACGTGGGCCGGCGAGGCGCTCGTTTTTCAGGGGGAGTACGATCCCGCCGTCTTCGCCGACCAGTACGCAGACGGGTTCGAGGAGACCGACGGGCGCGAGGGCTTTACGCTCTACGTCGGCGACGACGAGTTCACCGAGGGGATGGCCTACGCTGTCTCGGAGGAGACGCTCGTCGTCGGCATGATGCCCGGCGACGACGATGAGTACGTTCCTGAAAATATTGTTTCCGACGCACTCGAGCGCTACGGCGATTCGACGGGTCGCGTGGTCGACGAGGACGACGGTCAGTGGCTCTTCGAGACGACCGGCGAGGCGCGGATGGCCTTCGGCGCGTGGCAGACCGATGATCTCATGGCCGCGCTCGCTCCCGATGAGGGAGGAGACGAGGATGTCGATAACGGACCGGACGCGGAACCCGATGTCGAGGACAACCCGGTTTTCGACGCCGTCGAAAGCCTCGTCAACAACATCGTGTTCACCGTCGAGGACGGCGAGATGCACGATATCGAAGCCCGGTTTTCCGGGATCTATCCCGACGAGGCGGTTCCCTCCGAGGACGAGGTAAGAGAGCACCTTATCGGGGTGGAGGACGTGCCCCACGAGATCGTGATCGACGGCAACAGGGTCCACGCGACGGCGACGTTCGAGGAGCTGTAACCGCTGTCCGCGTCGGAGGACTTTGGCAGGATACAGGGATGAGCTCCGATATCCATCCCTGTTGGCGAGGCGGACGCCTTCGCCGAGCGCTCCGGCTGTTTTTCGCGCGTGAGATCGTACTGGCTGATGAAACGACGGTACTGACCGGATTTTGGGATCAATACGTTTCCCGGTATCAGCATCACCCGCTGAAACACATCGATAGAGGGGCGTCGATGACGCGATCACGGAGTATAAGCCTGCGGTTCAGCGGAGCGAGGCTGACAATGCATGCCATAGAACTAAGTGCTGTTTGCCGGAGTATCCACTGTGTTGATGTTACGACTCCGAGCGGCTGGATCCCTCTCGGATGCTAACGGGAACGGGGGACGGTTTCGATGACCCCCATTGGCTATCACGCCTCGCACGAACAGTTCGCGCCAAGCGACCTCTTGGAGTGGGTGCAGCTCGCAGAGGATCACGGCTTTGCGGACTGTCTGGCGTCGGATCACTTCCATCCGTGGAGCGAGCAGCAGGGCGAATCGGGGTTCGTCTGGTCGTGGCTCGGGTCGGCGATGGAGGCAACCTCGATGCGCTTTGGGACCGTCAACGCGCCCGGCTATCGCTATCATCCCGCGATCATCGCACAGGCAGCGGCGACCCTCCGAGAGATCTATCCCGAGCGGTTCTTTCTCGCCGTCGGCAGCGGCCAACTGATCAACGAGGGGATTACGGGGACCGACTGGCCGGTAAAGGAGGAGCGAAACGCCCGGCTCGAAGAGTGCACGGAGATCATGCGACGGCTCTTCGAGGGCGAGCAGGTGACCCATCACGGTCATGTGGATGTCGAAAAGGCGAAACTCTACTCACGGCCCGAAACGGCTCCACCAGTAATCGGCGCGGCGCTGTCGGAAGAAACAGCAAAATGGCTCGCCAAGTGGGCCGACGGCATGATCACGATCGCCACGCCGAACCAGGAGGAGGACGCCGCGCGCGTCGAGGCGTTCCGGGAGAACGCACCCGACAAACCGGTCTATCTCAAGGCCCAACACTCCTATGACGCCGACGACGAGGCAGCCCTCGAAGGTGCCTACGAGCAGTGGCGAAACCAGTGCGTTCCGGGGCCGGTGACCCAGCAGCTTCGAACCCCCGAGGAGTACGACCAGCTAGGTGAGCAGCTGACGGCGGAGCACGCCGAGGCGAACATTCGAATCTCCGCCGACCTCGACGACCACATCGAGTGGCTCGACAACGATCTCGACCTCGGCGTCGAGCGGGTGTTCGTCCACAACGTGAACACGAATCAGGAGACGTTCATCGAGGCGTTCGGCGAGAGCGTGCTGCCGGCGTTCGACTGATACCCGGCGGTCCGCGAGTGGGTCGTGGAGCGATCTGAGTCGATCAGAAAGATCTGATACCCAACGGGATAGCTTGGTTTCACTTAGACAGGGCGCATCTGCCGGGGGAGAGAGTATGTCAATTGGTTACGTTCTCTCATACACTAATCCGTTTCGTTGAAACGAACGTGAATACGAGTTCGTCGTCGATCGCTCCGATGGGTGGTGTTTGAAATGTCCGAAAAAGACGGGATAGATAGGAACGTACAAACGGTTTCGCTTTCGAAATCGTTTGACGATGAACGACTGTGGCTGTTCGTTGCCCTCCTTACTGGTTCGATCGTTACCGCGAGTTACTATCTTTCTAACCCCTACCCGTCGTACGCGACGGCGCTGTTTCCACATATGGCGGAGGTGTTGCTCGAAAACGGCTATCGGAGACCCGAGACGATCCCCCTCTATACGGCGGGTGGCATCCCCTTTGCATATCCGCCACTTTTGTTCTACGTGATGGCGATCCTGATCGATCTCGGGATCAATCCGTTCGAACTCATCAGACTGCTACCCGGAATCAGCTTCGTTCTCGCGCTGATCCCCTATTTCTATCTCGCTCGTGAGTTTCTCTCGGTGCGGGAAGCCGGTTTTGCGACGGTCATTCTCGCGGTCGCTCCACAGGTCGTTCGCTGGCACATCTCGGGGGGTGGCACAGTGAGAAGTCCCGCCTTTCTGTTCATGCTCGCCGGGTTATACGTCGGCGTTCGGTTGTTCAAAACCGGCGACAGACGCTATATCCTCCCCGGTGCGCTGCTGTACGGGTTGACGATGCTCACCCATCCGGTGTACATGGCGTACTTCGGGATCTCGTATCTCGTTTTCTTTGCCGTCTTTTCGCGGTCGGCCCGTGGCCTGTTGTCCGGCGCTGGCGTTGCGCTGGGCGGTACGCTCGTCGGCGCGCCGTGGTGGCTCTTCGTCGTTCGTACTCATGGATACGAACCCATTCTAAACGCCTCGGATACTCACGGTGGTCTCGGGGCGGACTTTGCGGAAGCCATCGATGCAGTACTGCTCTTTCATTACGGCACATATCCTTCTGAGATAATTCTCGGCTTTCTCGTTCTCGCCGGGGCAATATACCTGCTCTCGAAGCGACAGTACGCGCTGCCGATCTGGTTTGTCCTCACTGCTGTTGTGATCTCCCAGCTCCGGTTTGCGTACATCCCCGGTGCGATGTTGATCGCTGCGGCGGTCGCGGGCGGGGTCGTCCCATGGTTTGCGGAGGTTGCCGCTGGACGAGGCGAACGTGGGAGAACAACCATTATGACCGTGGCGTTCGCTGCAGTGCTCTTGACGACGACGTGGTTCGGGGCGCTTTACGTGACGGGCGATCCACCCGGCGAGGACAGAAACGCGATGTCCTCGTACGTCGATCACGGCGATATCGAGGCGATGGAATGGGTCGAAGTGGAAACCCCACCCGATGCGGAGTTCGTCGTCCTCGGTGATCAGGCAGAATGGTTCCCCTACGTTGCCGAGCGCACGAGCCTCGTCGGCCCGTGGGGCGTCGAGTGGATCTCTCCCGAAGCGTACGACCATCATCGGCTCCTTCATGGCGATCTCACCCGGTGTTCCGACGAGGCGTGCGTGAGCGACCACCTCGACGAACACACCGTCGAGGCCGACTACGTGTACGTCCCGGCAGGCGAGTACACCCTCGGCGGGGGCGTTCGAACACAGGACGAAGCGATGCGCGAAACGATGGTCGAAAGCGAGCGCTACGATCTCGTCTACGAGAACGAGAGCGCGCTGGTCTTCGAAGTCACCGAGTAGTAGGGGTGACGAACCTCCCCACAACGTTGATCTGTCTCCGCGATGGTTAGCCTCCATGGCAGCATACGACACCGACGAGGTCGTTCTCGTCGACGGCGCTCGGACGCCACACGGCACTCTCTTGGGATCGCTCGCCGACGTCTCGGCAGTCGACCTCGCGCGGGTCGCGCTTGACGGGTTGGTCGAAAGGATCGAGATCGGAGGCGAGACCGTCGAGTGGGTCTGTCTCGGCAACACCGGTCGCGAAGCGGTATAGACGTGGGTGGAGCGCGTCGAGCGCGATCACCCGGTCCCGCCAACGAAAATCGAGTAACGACGTTCCTAAACGGGTGAGAATGGTGCCGTGTGTCACTTACTGGATCTGCGGTCACGTGACGGTTCAGATTTATAACTTGCCAGTAGAAATCGCTTATTGAGACCCTCCCAGTAGACGGGATGTGAACCGATTCGATCCGGAGGAGGGCGTGCTGGGGGCCGACGCATCGAGCGGCGAGGGCATCGGCGCCAGCGAGGAGACGAGTGTCAGTCCCACGGCCGACTCGGCGTTCGAGTACCCGTGGCAGTTCATCAGTCGGCGCTCGGCCGTGATGGCGAGAAACGGGATGGTCGCGACCAGCCACCCGCTCGCGGCCCAGACCGGCGTACGGATCCTCCTGAAAGGTGGGAACGCGGCGGACGCCGCGGTCGCCGTCGCCGCCGAACTCAGTTTCGTTGAACCGCACATGACCACGATCGGCGGCGATATGATCGCGCTCACCCACTTCGACGGCGAGTATAAGGCGCTCAACGGCAGCGGGTTCGCGCCGAAGGCTGCCGATATCGAGACCTACCGCGAGCGCAGCGACGAGAGCGAGGACGGCGAGCCGATCGTCCCCTCGGAGGGTGGGCTTTCCGTGACGGTGCCCGGCGCAGTCGACGGGCTCTACCGACTCGCAGAGCGCTACGGAACGCTCGAGTTCGCTGAACTCCTCGGGCCGGCGATCGATCACGCTCGACAGGGCGTGCCCGTCACCGAGTACATCGCCTCCCAGTGGGAGTCGGCCGCCCCGCGGGTCAGCGAGTTCGACGCCCTCGCCGAAACGTTCCTGATCGACGGCGAGAGCCCGCCGCCCGAGTACGTCTTCGACAACCCCGACCTCGCCGACTCGCTCGAACGAATCGCCGAGGAGGGTATCGAGACGTTCTACGGCGGGGAGCTTGGCGAGGAGATCGTCGAGACAGTCCAGGAACACGGCGGATTTCTCGAACTCTCGGATCTCGAAGAGTACGAGAGCGAGTGGAGGGATCCGATCAGCACCGAGTATCGGGGAATCGAGGTGCTCGAACACCCGCCGAACACCATCGGTGTCGTCGCGCTGGAGGCATTAAACGTCCTCGAGAACTTCGACCTCCCGGAGGAGCCGACCGACCCCGAGCGACTCCACCGGATGATCGAGGCGGTAAAGATCGGTTTCGCCGACGCCGAGGAACATCTCGCCGATCCCGACGCAGAGCAGATCCCGCTCGAAACCAAGCTCTCCTCGGAGTACGCGAGCGAACGAGCCGGAGAGATCGGCTCGGAGGTCGGCGAGTACGAAGCGCGGGCAGGTGAGGCGAGCGACACCGTCTACCTCACCGTCGTGGATGGCGACGGCAACGCCGTCTCGCTGATGAAAAGCGGCTACCAGCCGTTCGCGAGCGGGCTCGTCGTTGGCGGGTTCACGCTACAGAATCACGCTTCCGAGTTCAACCTCGACCCCGACGACGTGAACGCGCTCGAACCCGGCAAACGTCCGTTCCACACGCTCATCCCCGCGATGCTCGCCGAGGACGGCGAGTTTCGCGCCTCCTTCGGCGTGATGGGGGGAAGCATCATGCCCCAGGGTCAGCTCCAAGTGGTCTCGAACCTGATCGATTCGGGACTCAACCCGCAGGCCGCCCTCGACGTGCCGCGGTTCCGGTACGAGAAGGGCCAGACGGTCGCCCTCGAAACCACCCGAATCCCCGACGAGGTCGTCGAGGAGCTCCGCGAGCGGGGACACGACGTGCTCACCGAAGAGGAGTACTTCGTCCCCGACTCGGACCACTTCGGCGGCGGCCAACTCATCTACCGCACCGAGGACGGGACGTTAATCGGCGGCTCGGAGCCACGCCGCGACGGCTTGTCGATCGGTTTCTGAGGTCGGCGGAGCACACCGAATACGGCGATACGATCGTCATGACCGTCGAGTCGGGGTAGCGTTCTGCACCGCGATCGCTCCTTCCGGAATCGACTGGAACATTAAGTACGGGGGATTAGTACGACGCACATGAGCCTTCCGCTCGCGTTCGAATGGCGGCATCTCCTGTTCGCGAACTGGCCCGTCGATCCCGATTACCTCTCGGCGCATCTCCCGGATCGGTTGTCGGTCCAAGAGTACGAGGGAACGGGCTGGCTCTCCATCATTCCGTTCGTGAACGTCGATACCAGACCACGTGGTCTGCCCGCGTGGCTGGGCGTCGATCTGCCCGAACTCAACCTCCGGACGTACGTCACCTGCGAGGGCGAGCCGGGAGTGTACTTCTTCAGCCTCGATGCGAATATGCTCAGTAGCGTCCTCGGCGCGCGAGTGCTCCATCGGCTCCCGTACTACTACGCGCGAATGAGCTGTGACTGGGCGGGCGGCCGGGTGGCGTTCGAGAGCCACCGGCGTCATCCCGGCGATCGACCCGCACGGTTCGAGGCGACCTACTGGCCGACCGGCGAGCCGTTCACGCCCGGTCCGAACTCGCTGTCCGAGTTCCTCACCGAACGCCGCCGTCTCTACACGCAGGGGATGGACGGGGCGATTCGATACACCGATGTCGAACACGAGCGGTGGACGCTCTATCCCGCCGACGCGACAATCGAGGAGAACACGCTTTTCGAAGCGAACGCGTTCAGGAATCCCGACTCCGAACCCCTCTTTTATTACAGTCCTGGTCTCGATGTTCTCACGACGCGGAGCAAGCGGTGGGATCGGCGCACGTAACGGCAGGTGTCGCCAAACGGCGGAGTTCCGGCAGCAGCTATCCCATCCGTTCCGAAATGCGGAACAGTAAAGGATGTGGGAGGGTATTCGGACGTATGCCCGATACGTCCGAACGGAACAGGGTGCGGACGACACGAACGGCGTTCGAAATTCTCCGATGGATCCGGGATAAGGATGGAATAGGAGTGAGCGAACTGGCGCGCGATCTCGGGATCGCGAAAAGCACGGCCCACCGCCATCTGACAACGCTTCTCGACGAGGAGTGCATCATCAAAGAGGGTGAGAAGTACTATCTCGGCCTCCAGTTTCTGAACTTCGGCGAGGCCGCAAGAAACCGCCATCCGGCGTATCGAATGGCCGGCCGGAAGGTCGAACAGCTCGCGGCGGAGACCCAAGAGCGCGTCCAGTTCATCGTCGAGGAACACGGCCACGCGGTCTACGTTTACAGAGAAGTCGGCGAGCGAGCCGTCCAGACGGATCCGGGGATCGGCAAACGGATCCCGCTTCACGCGACCGCCGCGGGAAAAGCGATCCTCGCGTCGTTCCCACAGGAAAGAATCGAGGCGATCATCGAGCGGCGCGGGTTGGACGCGCTCACCGAAGCCACGATCACCCGGCCGGACGCGCTGTTCGACGAGCTGGAGGAGATCCGCTCGCGGGGATACGGCTTCAATGAACAGGAGAACATCGTGGGGCTGCACGCCGTCGGCGTCCCGATCAGGGGAGCCGACGAGACGGTGATCGGGGCGCTCAGCATCTCGGGTCCCAGCCACCGGCTCGTCGGCGAGACGCTCACTGAAAAACTCCCGCGACTGCTTCTGGGCACGGCCAACGAACTCGAACTCAACATCGCTCACTCCTAAGCGTTCCACATAGCGGAAGTTACCGACCGAATCACGCTCTCACGATTACACGGATACTGTTGTAATCAGCTCTGATACGCGACGTTGGCTGACACGAATCCGTGTCGGTCGTTGTTTGCTGTTCCGTATAGGAGAACGCGGTCGTGTCAATCATTCCCACCGTGTGGGACGTCGCGTGTTTGTCCATGAATCAGGGGGAATGCATACATTTAACTCGCGGTGTTCGTTCTTCCTACGCGATGGCAATACAGTGGGACGATAGCATCGCACTTTCTTCGACACAGCGGGCGGTTCGGTCGGAGGTCCGGGATCTCTGTGCCGAGTTCGACGCGGCGTACTGGCGCGAGAAGGACCGCGAGGGCGAGTATCCGTACGATTTCGTCGAAACGCTCGCCGAGGCGGGCTGGCTCGGGACGCTCGTACCCGAAGAGTACGGCGGGAAAGGCTACGGAACCGAGGAAACCGTCGTCCTGATGAACGAGATCGCCAGAAGTGGGGCGGGTTTTAGCGGCGCACAAACCGTTCATGCGGCGATCTACAACTCCGCGCCGCTCGTTCGCTACGCGAGCGAGGAAATGAAGGAGGATCTGCTCCCCCGCGTCGCAAACGGCGAGGCGTGGATCCAGTGTTTCAGCCTCACCGAACCCGAAACGGGCTCGGACTCGACGGCGATGACGACAGAAGCCGTCCGCGAGGGCGAGGAGTACGTCATCAACGGCGAGAAGCTCTGGACCTCCCGGCTCGACGTGAGCGACTATCTCGTGTTGGCGGCACGAACCACACCAAAAAACGACGTCGGGAAGAAAACACGGGGAGTCTCGCTGTTTCTCGTCGATATCGCCGCGGGGATCGAGGACGGTTCGATCGAGTACGAAGAGATCGAAAAGACAGTTAGCGGCGTCGTCCACTCGTTTCGGGTGACCTACGACGATCTGCGTCTCCCGTCGAAAAACCTGATCGGCGAGGAGGACCGAGGATTCTATCACGTCCTCGATGGGTTGAACGAGGAACGCCTGGTCATCGCCGCCGAATGTATCGGTCTCGGGGAGCTCGCGATCGAGAAAGGGGTTTCCTACGCGAACGACCGGGAAGTCTTTGGGCGTTCTATTGGACAGAATCAGGCGATCCAACACCCGCTTGCGGCCGCCTTTGCGCGCGTGCAGGCGGCCAAACAGCTCACCTACGACGCCGCTACCCGCACCGACGACGACAGAAAGGACGTTGGCGCGCGCGCAAACATGGCGAAGTATCTCGCCGCGGAGGCGGCCTACGAGGCCGCCGACGCCGCGGTCCAGACCCACGGCGGGCGGGGCGTCGCCCGCGAGTACGACGTCGAGCGATATTTCAGAGAAGCGCGCCTCACCCGGCTCGTCCCCATCACGCAGGAACTGGTGTTGAACTACATCGGGGAAAACGTGTTAGAACTGCCCCGATCGTACTAACGAAACGACGAACCCCAATCCATGACTGACGATACCACAGGCGATTCCGACACTGAATCAGTTACTAAAAAACTCGTTTCCGGCTGGCAGGGCCGGTACTACGAGGATTTCGAGGTAGGCGACATCTACAAACACCCCTTCGGACGCACGGTGACGGAAACGGACAACGTCTGGATGACGAACGTGACTATGAACCTCAATCCGATGCATTTCAACGAGGCCTACGCCGCAGAAACCGAGTTCGGCGAGCGCCTCGTCGACGGCACGTTCGTCATCGCGCTGGCGGTGGGCATGAGCGTCATCGATATCTCGGTGAACGCGACTGCGAACCTGGGCTACGACGCGATCCGCCATCACGCACCTGTCTTTCACGGCGATACGATCCTCGCCGAAAGCGAGGTGATCGAAAAGCGCGAAAGTAGTTCGAGGGATCACGTCGGGATCGTTACGACCGAGCTCCGGGCGTACAATCAAGAGGGTGAAAAGGTGCTCTCTCTAGAGCGTACGCCGATGGTGCTCAAACGCGAGTACGCACAGCCGACGGCGGCGAAGCCACCGGGCTGGCCCGAGGGCGTGGGAACCCAGCCCGAGGAGATCGACGGAGCAGGCGAATGAGCTTCGACCTCGAAGACGGACGACTGCAGGGTGATCTCCCGACGACGGACCCGGAAACGGCAGCCGGGGCAGTCGGTCCCGAGGATCTCGTGTTGGTGAGCGGCTTTGGAGGGGTTGGCTATCCGAAGCGCGTTCCAGAAGCACTTGCGGCGGACGATCGAGAGCTGTCGCTGTCGGTCGTCAGCGGCGGCGGCGTCGGTGCGGAACTCGACGATCGGATAGTTGAATCCGGAAAACTCGCCCGGCGATACCCCTTCCAAACGCGTCGAACATCGAGAAAAGCGATCAACGAGGGTGAGGTTGCCTTCCACGACCGGCATATCTCCCGCTTTGGCGACGAAGTTCGACTTGGGGATCTCGGCACGCCCGACGTCGCGATCATCGAGGCGATCGCCCTTGGAAAGAACTGGCTCGTCCCCTCGACGTCGATCGGGCACAGTCCATCATTTGTCGCGAGCGCACGGAAACTGATCGTCGAGGTGAATCACGCACAGCCCGTAGAGCTGGCGCGCGTTCACGACATCGATCTTCGAGAGCTGCCGCCGAACAGGGAGCCAATTGCCCTCGATGGTCCAACTGATAGGATCGGCTCGCCGACGATCGAGTTCGATCCCGAGAAGGTAGTTGGAATCGTCGAAACCGAGCGCACGGACGATCCGTACACGTTTCGCGACCCCACGGAGGCGGATCTCGCGATCGCCTCGCATCTCAAAGGGTTTCTCGAAGCCGAAATCGAGCGCAATCCGCTGTGCGAAGAGACGGTCCACCTCCAGTTCGGCGTCGGGAGCATGGGCAACGCGCTGATGGGTGCGCTTGAGGACATCGAGTTCGGGGATCACGAGGTCGTCTACTTCGGGGAGGTCTTTCAGGACGGCCTGCTCGACAGCCTCGACAGCGGCCTGCTCGCGGGCGCGAGCGCGACGTCGCTTGCGCTCTCGGAGGCGGGCCAGCAGCGGCTGTTCGACGATATCGAGCGATATGCCAAAAACACGGTGTTGCGACCGGCGGATATCTCGAACAACCCCGCGCTGATCGAGCGCTTCGGCGTCGTGGGGATCAACAGCGCCGTCGAAGTCGATCTGTATGGAAACGCGAACGCGACGCATCTCGGCGGCACGCGGATGGTAAACGGGATCGGCGGGAGCGGGGATTTCAACCGCAATAGTCGGTTAGGAATTATCGCGCTGCCTGCGACGGCGAGCGATGGCGAGATCTCACGGATCGTTCCGATGACCCCGCACGTCGACCACACCGAGCACGACTTTTCAATCATTGTCACCGAACACGGGGTGGCCGATCTTCGGGGGCTGAGCCCCCGCGAACGCGCAGAAACGATCGTCGAGATTGCTGATCCGAGTTTTCGCGAGGAGTTAGACGAGTACCGAGCGCGGGCCGTTCGCGGTGGCGGGAACACGCCACACGATCTTGAAACCGCGCTGTCGTGGCATGCTAGCTGGAATCGCTGAACGGACCAGCCGTTGGTGTCCCTGTCGTACCTCGGCGTCGGTCGTCTGCGACCGCACTATGCTGATCGAGTCCCACAAACGGCTCCGTCAGCTCCCCGGCCGTCCGATGTTCGAGCGACTGAACGCTATCGAGCGCCTCGCCCCTCGTCTCCGGCGAGAGGTGGTCGGTCAGCTCCTCGAATTTTTCTGTAACCTCCTCCCACGACATCGGGTTTTCGGGTTCGCCCTTTGCAAACTCGACGTGCTTTTCGTACTGCTGGCCGGCCGCTTCGAGACGCACGTAGGCCGACCATTTCTCCGGGTATGGCTCGTTCACCCGATCCGTTGATTCGACCGCCGTCACGTCCATCAGTTTCTCGAATCCCTCGTCGTGTCCAGTCTCGCTGGCTTCGAGAAAGCTATCGATTCCGGCGTCGCCTTCGGTGATCGCGAGCGCAACCCCGAAGGGCATGCTGAACTGTGCATCGACGAACGACTGGGGGCGCTGTTTTCGCTCGATTGGCTTCCCGACGATGTTGACGCCGGCACGCGGGAGCTCGACGACGACTCGCTCGACGGATTCGGAACTGATCGGGTTCTCGGAGAGCAGCGAGAACAGCGCATCGAGGGCCGGATGCATGTACCGACAGCAGGGGTAGGGCTTCATTCCAGTTTGGAGCAGTTCGAACGCCTCGTCGAGTTCTCTTATCGCGAGTTCCGGTTTCGCATCGTCGCTGTAGCCGGAGAGAAAGCCGTCCTCACCCTCGATCGGGGCGCTCGAACCGTAGAAACCAGCGTCGGCGAACGAGACGGCGAGGATGCCCGCGTGTGCAGCCAGCCCCGGATGGGCGCGCTTGTTCCACGCCCCGTTCGAGAGAAACTGCATCGATCCGGACGCTTGGCTTCCGTTGAGACCGAAGGCGTTCGTGAGTTTTTCACTATCCAGTCCCGCGATTTTTCCGGCTGCGGCCGTTGCCCCGAACGTCCCGCAGGTCCCCGTGCCGTGAAACCCCCTCGAGTAATGCGATTCGGGGTTGATCGCCATCCCCAGTCGGCAGTCGACCTCGTAGCCCGCGACGATCGCAGTCAGTAGCTCTTCGCCATTCACCGCACGGTCGGCCGCCTCGGCCGCGGCGATGGCCGCCGGGATCACCGCCGCACCGGGATGATGTGAGGCTCCCCTGTGGGTGTCATCGTAATCGAGACTATGAACGAGTGCGCCGTTCAACAGCGCCGCGTACTCCGGTTCGAGGCCTCGATGAGAGGAGAACACCGTCACATCGCCGCCGTTCGCGAGCGCGTCGACGCCGTCTATGAACGCCTCGCTCGAGATCGCGCGGTGTTCGGCTCCGAGCGCGATTCCGATCGCGTCGAGTGTCAGTTTTTTCGCGTGCTCGACGACCTCGTCCGGAAGGTCGTCGTACTGTAGCTCGGTCACGTACGCCGCGTACGTCTCGGCGATAGTCATTGCTATCTGGAGATCACAGCCGGATTGCTTCAGTGTTTGGGTGGATTATCCATTCGAATCTCGGTCAGCCCGTGGGTCGATCACTGACGTCTCGTATCTCCCTGGAGTTGCACTCGGGACAGACGAGCGTCCCTTTCGCGGGGAGGCGTGCTTCGCTCCGGAGAAACGTCGCTTGGCATTCGCCACAGCGCATCAGCGCCTTCGCTTCCGGCTCGATATCGACGTGCACCCGTGGCAGCTGGCAGTCCTCCGAATCAGTTCCCATAGCTACCGTGTCTCAACCAGTGCTAATAAATCTCGTCCGCCCTCTCCGTTTGGAGCGACGAACTACTCGTTTCCGTCCGTGTCGCGTTCGAGAAATTCCCGAGTCGCACGCTGGCAATCCTCCGAGAGAGCTGTCCGGGCGAGCGCACCGGCGATGCGGGTTCGTGCTTTGTCGCCCCCTTGACCGAACCGAGCGTGCTGCTTTGTCACTCGCGTCGACTGTTCGGGCGACTGGACGATCGAGTCGACGTACTCCATCACCGTTTCCTCCAAGGATGCCCGAGGAACGACGCGGTTGATCACCCCCCATTCGAGTGCGGTCTCCGCATCGATCGGCTCGCCCGTCAGCATCAGCTCCATGCCCCGTTTCTTGCCGCCCAGCGTGCCCAGCCGTTCGACGGCGAACGGCGGATACGCCCCGATACGCGTTTCGGGAAGCGCAAACGTCGCGTCCTCGACTGCAACGGCCAGATCCGCGGCGGCGACGATCTCACACCCACCACCGTAGGCGAGCCCGTTGACGGCGGCGATCACCGGGATGGGCAGCGCTTCGATCCCGAACAGCACGTCGTACAGGTGCACAGCGAGTTCGCTCACCTCGTCCGTCGTGGTCATCGAATCCAGCGTTTCGATATCATCACCCGCACAGAACACCTCGGCGGTCCCGGTTATCACTGCGACACGTGCGTTCTCGCTTGCTCGCTCGAGTTCTTCGGAGAGGGCGGCCCAGCCCTCTATATGCAGGGCGTTCATCTTCTCGGGTCTGTCGAGTCGGATCCAAACCGCCTCTCCGCGCGCGCTACGCTCTATCATACACTGAGAGATTGGTTGCCGATACTAAATCCGTTTCTCTACCCCGTCTTTCGATACTCCAGATAGCTGAACACCGCGAGGACGATCCAGCCGACCGCAATCACTCCGGTGACCGGGTTCTCCCACTGGAGTGCAAATCCAGCAGTGCCGAGACCGATCAGCACCCAGACAGCGGTTCCGACCCTCGATCCGAACAGTTTCATCGGATAGCGATCCCCGTTACCACGGCTGGAGTCCCCACCAGAGAATCGGGAGCATGAGGACGGCGAGAACGATCAAGGGGGCTGCACTCGTAAACCGATCGACGCCGTCGTCGGGGTAGCCGTGCATCTCGTTGATGAGCGATCGGTTGTACTCGGGGTCGACATCGAGGGAGTCGATCCGTTCGGCGAGAAGTGAAACGACGACGAAGGTGATGATCGAAAGCGGGAACGCGATCATGATCGCGTCGATACCGAGATCGGCTGTCAGCCCCTCGCCACCCGCCCCGATGGAGCCGAGCGCGTGCGGCGAGAGAATCAGGACGGTAAAGAACCCGACGGCGCTCGATGCGATCGCGCCGTACTTGTTGACGCGTGCGGACCAGACACCGAGTACGATTGCGGGGGTGATGGCGGCCGCGCTGATGGCAAAGGCCCACAGAATGCTGACGACCAAGAACGCCGGAGGTTGCAGGGCAATGAGGGCGATCACGAGCCCGGCTGCGATGACCGAAACATACCCAAATTGAGTTTTTCGATCGTCGGTGACTTCGAGTTCGAACGCTTCGACTACGTCGTTTGCGACCGCCGCGCTGATCGCGAGCATATGCCCGCTCACCGTCGAGAGTCCACCGGCGACCGCCCCCGCGACCACATACCCGGTGATGGTATCGCCGTTGAAGGCGAAGTTGAGATAGAAGATCATCTTATCGAGATCCGCCTCCCCGATCTCGTGGCCCTGCTGTTCGATCCACATGACACCGGCAAAAGCAACGGAATAGATCGTTGCGAACATGAGTCCGGTCACGATGATGAACCAGAACACCGTCCGCCGACCGGCTTCGACATCCCTACTAGTAAAGATTCGCTGGGCGAGATGCGGCATGCCAACTGGACCCAACGCCATCGCCAGGAACATCGCGAAGTACCATTTCACGTCGAAGGTCATATCGAAAAAGCCGGGAAGCGCCTCTGCCATCTCGCCCGAGAGATTCCCATATCCAAGCGGCGGGAAGTACCACGCGCTTGCGCCGAGATCCTGTAGAATGAACATCATCGGGAAAAAGGCCGCGGTGAACATGATCCAAAACTGGAGTGCGGAGTTGTACGAGACGCCCCACATCCCGGCGATGACGACGTAGCCAGTGACGAGGACGGCGATAACAAGTAGGGAAAGGCTGTACTCCCAGCCAAAGAGGATCTCTGCGATCTGCGCTAAGCCGATAAACTGCCCCAGTGCGTACATCAGCATGACGAAGACGATGAGCAGCGCCATCACCATCGACATCGTGTTCCCATATCTATCTTTACAGAACGTCGCGGGTGTGAACGAACCCAGTCGTCGGAGCGTCTGGCCGTACAGGATGACGATCAGCGGGATCGATAACAGAAAGTTAGTCCAGAGTGCGAGAAACGGCATCTGGACTTGGATCATCAGGGCAATCACACCCATAAAGGTCGCGAGGCTCTCCCACGTCGCAGAGACCGCCGATCCGTTGACGAACGGGCCGATCGTCCGTCCCGCCACGTAGTAGTCGGTCGTGCCGTGGATCCGGCTCTTCATGTAGTAGCTAATCCCGTAGTAGAGCGCAAACGTCGCGAGAAGAATGAGAAGCGGAACCAGTAGCGCGCCGAACGTTTCCTGAAAGGGGTACTCCCCGATCTCGCCGACTTCCGTCTGGAGCAGCCAGCTACTCATTGTTCTCACCGTAGCGTGAATCGCCCCCGTCAGTGGTTACGTGATCCGCATCAGCCCGTTGGGTTGAATCGATCTCTGCGTGTAGCAGTTTCTTTTCTTCGACGATAGACGTTGTAATGAACTGATAGTACACCCAGTACAGCAGATACATCGCGGCGGGTCCGCCCGCCACTAGCCAGAAGTAGTGAAACGGGTATCCCAGTACGGTGAAATCAGGAGTACCGAACAGCGTAAACCAGATGCCCGCGTGGATGACTGCCACCAGCGCCAGCGCGGCTCCGAGGGTCGCAGCCGCCTCTTTGGTATGAGTTTGCATGGCCCCCCCACAGATCCCATCTATTAAACTGTTGTGTGCAGTTGATTGATAGCTGTATCGTTCACGAACCGGACGAGCGACGGCGTTTTTTGCGGGTTCGCCACCGGAAATCACGTCTCGATGGATGTGTCGATAGAACAGAAATAATACGACGTGCGTCCAACTCGTCCGTGTTAGGACGATAGTAGTATCGACCCATACATTCTTGCATATAGAATTCTTTAATCGACAGATGATAGGAATTATGTGTGTGAGCGGCGCACAGTGTACGGTCCCGCTCGTGATCTCTCGATGCGTGTCTGTATCAGCGATTTTGAGTCAGCGATACAGGACGGACTCGTGGAAATCGACGAGATGGCTATCACGAATCGCTGCCGGGACCGCGTCGCTATTGGCGAACCGGTACTGCTCGACTGACAGCGCCGACAGACAGTCTCCGAGCGCATCGAGATTCGCTCGTGCGATCTCCCCGCTTTTGCCCCGGTCGGACTCCGCGATCCGAACGTTCTCCTCGATGCGCGCAGCGTTGAGCACGATCACGTCCGTCTCGCTCCGGTGGAACACGTGTGTGAACCGATCGAGCACCGAAACGAAGTTCTGCAATCGGCTTGCGGAGTTGTCCGTATTGAAGAGATTCGCTCCGGGTGGAAACAGCGAGGGATAGCCCTCCCGGTCGGTCAGATCGACGGTGAACCCGTTTCGGTGTGTCTCGGTCAGGAGCGTCGTCAGCGCCGTTTCGGCGTCCGGAGACGGTGATTCCGGGATCTCTATTAGCAGGTACTCCCCGGTGAGATCGGCGGTCGAAATCGGCGAAACGTACCGTTTCGAGTTCGAACGATGATGACGGGGGAGATGGCGCAAAGCACTGGTGAACAGTGACTTGATAGTGGGCATTTCGTGACGGACTCAACAGGAGATTTCTGGGTAAACGTTTCGATAGAACAATACAGGACAACTGATAGCAAATAAAAGATCTGATCGCAGCGTGAACTGTGTTCCGGAGGGAAACAGCCAATATCGTGTAGTCTGTTGACAGGGTATGACTCTCAGTCAGGGGACTCGCGTCGAGGACGTGATGTCCTCACCGCTCGAAACGATCACGAAAGAGGCGACCATCGGGGAGGCCGCAACGGCGATGCGCGAACACAACATCAATGCCCTCGTCGTGACCACCAGCCCTCCTTCGATCGTTACGAGCACCGACGTTCTTGCGGTTGCTGCCGACGGACACGATCCCGCCGAACTGAGCGTCGCCGACGTAATGACGCGGTCGGTCGAGACCGTCACACCGGATCTCTTCCTCGAAGAGGTCGCCGCGATGATGACGAACTTCGAGATCAACCACCTTCCCGTCGTCGACATCGACGACGAGTATATCGGGATGATCTCCTCGACCGACGTAACCGCCCAGCTCTCGTAAACTACCCTACCCTACTTCGCTCACCCCATACAGGGTTCGCTCGTTGAGGGTGGGGCCACCGACGGAGCGAAGCTCCGTCGAGGCCTCGAAAGGCTTAGCCTTTCGGTGGCTTTGATGTGGACTCCCGGCAATCAGTCACCAGCAACAGGCCGGTGACTCTTGCCGTTCAACGTCACCAGAACGCTTTGCGTTCTGGTTGGCTCACGAGACCGAAGGTCTCGTCAACGTCCCACCATTCACACGCACGTCTACTGGTGCGTCTCCGTTCCCCGACGTGGGCGAGGAACGGAGTCTGTGTTTTCGCTTCCGGGCGTATCGTAGCCCGATGTTTTTTGCCGCGTTGTAGTCTGCGTTGACCTCGTAGCTGCACTTCTGGCAGTGGAAGTGTTCACCGTCGCGGTTGTTGCGATGCGTGAACCCACAGTCCATCCGAGAACAGCGTTGGGACGTGTGGTTCGGCGCAACCTGCTTCGCCGTGACGCCGCGTTCCGGGGCCTTGTACTCGACGTACTCGTAGAGGCGTCGGAACGCCCAGACGTGGTGCCACTTCGCGTGTGGGAGCCGCTCGCGGATGTCCGTTAAGTCCTCGAACGCGATCACGTCGCACCCGTTCTCGACGGCTTCCGAGGCAATCTCGTTGGCGACGGTGTGGATGTACTGCTCCCGCCACGCTTCTTCGCGCTTGCCGAGGCGGAGGAGAGCGTTGTGCGCGGCTTGCGTCCCGCGCTGTTGCATCTCTCCACGTCGCTTCTCGAACTCGCGGCACCAGTGGTCGTACTCGTCGCCCTGCCAGAACGTTCCGGTCGAAGCGACCGCAAGGCTGTTGACGCCGAGGTCGATACCAAGGACTGTTTGGTGCTCGGTATCCGCCGAAACCTCGGATTCGTCGTTGTCGTACTTCCGCGTCGTGATGTGGAAGTAGAACTCGTCGGTCGCCTTGTCGTATTGCAGTGTACTCGCCCGAAACTCGTACTCCTCCGAGAGAACATACCGCTCATAGGGCGTCGGACTATCCGCCGGAAGCTCAAAATCGCACTCGACGCGCCCGTTGACGGTTGAGAGGGATACGCGGTCGCGGTAGAAGGTCGCGCTTCGCTTGTCGTAGACCATGCTCCATGACGTGAACTCCGGCTGGCTCACCCGCTTGCCCTGTTTCCACCGTTCGACACAGCCTTTCGTCGCTTGGACGGCGCGTCGGATGGCTTCTTGAACGAGGTTCGCGGTGAGGTCGGTTTCCTTTCGTAGTTCCGCGTAGAGCGCGTCCCGTGCGGTCGTGTTCGCCGTAACGCAGTTCGTGTAGGAGTCGTCGTTCCAACAGAACTCGGCGGCACAATTCGCGCAGTGAAGGAATTGTCGGGCGGATTCGTGGAGGTCATCGCGGCGCTCATCGGGAACGATGAGTTTGACCGGCGCGGTTCGACGCACCTCCATATTTCAGAATGCTACCCAATGGTACTTATAGCTCTGGGATTCGGGTAGCTACAGTCGTGCGGTTGCGTCGTGCATTGTCGGTTTCCTCTCCGACCTACTCCCTCGGCGCATACGCGCCTCGCTCCTTGAGGTCGGAGGCTCCACCTCGAATTATGCTGATCGGCTCGCTCGCCCAGTGGCTGATCATGCCGACGCTCGCCTATATTCTCGTGGTTGGATTCGATCTCCCGACGGAGGTGGGTATCGGGCTGATTCTCCTCGGGGCTGCACCGGGCGGGACCGCCTCGAACGTTATGACGTACTTGGGAAAAGGCGACGTCGCCCTTTCGGTGACTATTACGTCGGTGACGACGCTTGCCGCACCGATCGTGATGCCGGCGTGGGTCGTCTTTCTCGCTGGCGAGCAGATCCAAGTCACGTTCGCGGAGATGTTCCAAGAGATCGTTCTTATTGTACTTATCCCAGTGATCGCTGGCGTAGCAGTTCGCCAGTTCTTGGATCGCACGGCCCCGACCGCAGCGGAGGTCGGTCTCAGCGTCTTCCCCGCGATCAGCGTCCTCGCGATCGTGACGATCGTCGCGGCGGTCGTCGCTCTCAACGTCGAGAACGTTCTGACGGCGAGCGCGTTTGCACTCGCGGCCGTCTTCTTCCACAACGCGGTCGGACTGGGCGCGGGCTACGGCGTCGGCCACGCGACGAAGATGCCGGAGGATCGCGCGCGTGCCTGTGCGTTCGAGGTCGGAATGCAGAACAGCGGTCTCGCCGTTGCCCTCGCTGTTGCCTTTTTCAGCCCGCTCGCGGCGCTCGTGCCCGCACTCGCAAGCGTCTGGCACAACGTCACCGGACCTGCGTTAGCGACGTACTTCACCCGACGAACGCCCGAACGGTCGTCGGCGACACCGATGACACGCGAATCGGACTGAGGTCGTATCGCCCTATGCAAATGGGTATAGGGATTATCGTTACGACCCTCCGTACAGACGAGAGCGACCACGAGGGTCATGCAGCAAGCGCGAAATCGATGAATCTCTACGATAATCCTATATCACTCGCACACCCACCAGCACACAGTAGATACGATGGCACACGACTGTTCATTCGTTGATGACGTCGTTCGAAAGGGACGAGTCAGCACCGACGACGAGATTCTGCTGGCGCACTCGAAGGACGAGGGACCACACGACGCCCATCGGCCCGATGTCGTCGTTTGGCCGGGATCAGTGAGCGAGATTTCGGCGCTGCTTTCGGCGGCGAACACCCGAAAAGTTCCGGTGACGCCGTGGAGCGGCGGAACCAGTATCGAGGGGAATCCGATCCCCGTTGCGGGCGGGATCGTACTCGACACCTACGAGTGCAACGAGATCACGGTGAGAAACGACGATCTTCAGGCGGTCGTCGGTCCCGGCGTCGTCTATGACGACCTCAACGCAGCGCTCGAACCGTACGATCTCCGATTCGCACCGGGGATCGCAGCCGGTGATGTCGCGACCATCGGCGGGATGATCGCGAACAACGCGAGTGGACTCAACGCCGTTCGCTACGGCGTGACCGGCGATCACGTCCTTCGACTGGAGGTCGTCCTGCCCGACGGGCGGATCATCGAGTGTGGCCGCGATGTCCCGAAAACCACGGCCGGATACAACCTCAAGGACCTCTTCGTGGGCAGCGAGGGAACCCTTGGGGTCATCACCGAGGCAACCCTCTCGCTCGAAGGAGTTCCCCGGCATCGACACGCCGCGCTCGTCACCTTCTCTTCGAATACTGCGGCGAGTCGAGCCGTTTCGACGATCATGGGTTCGGGACTGAAACCCGGAGCGCTCGAGTTCATGGACTCCCAGCTCGTCAGGCTGCTCAACGAGTACAGAGAAGACGCCGATTTTCCCGATCCCCTCTCCTGTTGATCGAACTTCATGGGGACGTGGGCGATCTCGCCACACAGATGGATCGCGTCCGAACGATCTGTGAGGAACACGACGCCACGCAGTGGTCGGAGGCCGATACGGGTGAGATCGAAACCATCTGGCACGTCCGGCGGGATGCGTATCCGGCAGCCTGCGAGTACTACCCCGATCGAACGGTCGGAGTCATCGGCGATGTCGTGGTCCCGATCTCGACCTACCCCGAGATCGTCCGTCGAATCGATGAAATCGGTGACGAACTCGATCTGCTGACGCCCTGCGTCGGGCACGCCGGCGACGGAAACATCCACTTTCTACCGGTCGTCGACACGAGTGATAGAACGGCAATGGATCGCGTTCACGAGCTGACTGATCAGATCGTCGGGACGGCGCTCGAACTCGGCGGGACCGCGACCGGCGAACACGGGATCGGGATCGGCAAACGCAAGTTCATGCGTCGAGAACACGGCGACGGCGTCGATGTTATGCGTGGAATCAAGGACGTGATCGATCCGAACGGGATCATGAACCCCGGAAAGACGCTTCCGGACTGATAAGGACTGTTGGAACTGTTTACCGGTGATCGCCAGTACGGGTCAGCGATTACCGGTACGGGACTACAACAGAACTTATGAGGGGAGAAGCTCCCATCAACGGTCATCGAACCCTCTCCCGTGGCTGAAATCCGCGAGTGCGCTCGACGACGATCGAGCTTCTCGTTATCGATCCGACCCGGTCCGAAGAAGAACGTCCACGATCGAGGTCTCGTCGCCGACGGGATGGACGAGAACCGGATTGAGGTCGAGTTCGGCTCGTGAACGTACGTGTCGATCACACTAGTCCCGTAGTGTGTGAAGCTGATCGGGAATCGTGCCCTCGTTCTCTCGGGTTCATGTGAGCGAGTTCAGCCAGCGACACGAGGTGGAGGACGCCTTAGAATACACCGACTAACGAGATGGTGCGCCTCCTGAGAGGGACGTTCTCGTATGTCCTACCGTATTGTGAACAGGTCATGTGCCATCGAGGGCTACTCCAGACCGACGTTCCGTTCGTGTTCCGCAGTCGCGACTCGTTCGATACTGTGGCCGAATATGATATGATGATCGATCGCGGCCGAGGTTGCTGCGGTAGGAGGGTCTCGTACCTCGACGGCTGTCTTCCATCCGCAATGACAGCACACGAGGGTTTCTTTCTCGTCCATATCTCTTGTTTGGACCTAGAGATATTATAGCTACTGTTGGGATGATAAAGGTCTATAAGTCAACGGCGAGAAAGTCCCGTCCTGAGGCCGAAGGCCAAAGGGGCGTCGCCAGAACCGTCGGTTCTGGCTGCCAACCAGACGCCACGTGTCTGGGGACGTTGACGAGACGCTTCGCGTCTCGTTCGCACATCAGAAACGCGAAGCGTTTCTGAGGACGTTAACGAGAACGAAGTTCTCGTCCGCACACCAGAAATCAAAGATTTCTGGGGACGGTGACGAATCGCGTACTGCACGGGGATCAGCCGACGACGATTGCCGGCTGGATATTTCACGGAAGCGATACTCCTACTCGGTATGTTCCTCAGTCCATTCTTGGATCAACCTCCGTACAATCTCGGCTTTCGTTGCATCCACATCGATTACAGCCTTCGAGAACTCTCGGTGTAGATCTTCGTCTAAGTCAACGGCGTTCGCAAATCCGAACGCGACACCTCGAAGACCTGCTCGGTCTGTGGGACGAAAGCCGACCGCCAGCGCGTTGAGCGTGGGTTGTACGTCTGTGACGACTGCGGATTGGTTGCGAACGCCGATGTTAACGGAGCCAAGAACATCCGAGAGAAAGCAAAAGTACTCCCGAATCTCGCCGCTGATGGCGGTTGAGATAGGGACAACGGCTGGATGGCATCTCGGAAATCTTCGATTTCCGAGGACTCGTCAAAAATGCCGAAGGCATTTTTGAGACAGCCAGCGGTGCGCCTGTTCGATATATCCACGGGTGGGTTTCACCCGAGAGAACAGACGACTCGCGAACCATAATATCCCAACGCTGGGGAAACCTCACCGTTTACGGCGAGGAGGCTGTCATAAGTCAATGACCCCCGGACATGATCAGACCATCTCGTTCTGCCCGCGGATCTGCGTGATGCAGGGGGCAAATCCGTGCTCTTTGTAGCGTTCGTACAATCGCGCCAGTTGCTCGCGCTCGGGGACCGACACGCAAAGCGTCCACCGGCCATCGCTCGCGCTGGCGGCTTGCAGCGTCGCTTCCTCGCTACAAACTGCGTTGATCCGCTCTCGTGCCTGCTCGTCCCATTTGATCCGATACAGCCACTCGTCTTCGTTGTCGAGGACGAGCGAACACGCGGCAATATCCGGATCGTCGATGAGCAGGCTCCCCGCCTCGATCCGCTCCGTCCCGTGGACCCAGATCGACGGCCATGTGTGCTCGCCACCGTATGCAGTGGTTCTCGCGGGTTCGACCGTTACTAACTCGAACCGGCTCAGCGTTCGATCGAGGACGAACTCCCGACTGGGAAGCTCGAACTCAAAGACGCTACCCGCCGTTGAATCCGCATACCGTGGATTCGTTCGCGATGACATGGAGATGACCACTCACCGTTAGCTATCTCCTCGATCCACAACCCCGCTCTCCCTAACATACGAAAGTCAAAATCCCGACGTGCCTAGACTGTTAGGTTGCGGGGTGCTCCACGTCGCAAATCAGAGATTTACTCGCCCGACGAGGCTCACGCCTCGTCGAATCGCGCAAGGCAATACCTTGCTGACCCGACGAATCTTACGATTCGTCGAACACACGGCTGGAGATCCGTTGGCTTGACGAAGCTCACGCTTCGTCGAACACCGGGGAGCAAAGCTCAGCTTGCACGATGAGGCTTACGCCTCATCGAACAGCGCAAGACGATGCCTTGCTCGCCCGACGAAACTACGTTTCGTCGAACACCATCTCGAAGATCTTGCGCTGGCTCGCCCGCAGGTGCTGTATGAACGTCGGCTGAGAGATACCTAATGAAGCGGTGACCTCTTGGCCCGTACTCTCACGCGGGGACTCGAAAAAGCCACTCAGATACGCCGTCCTGAGGACCTCCTGTTGGCGCTCGGTGAGGCGCTCTTCGAAGGCCGTCCGTAGCTCGTGGCGGGTCGTTGCCGGTCGATCACGACTACGGCGCGCGAGCAGTTCCGTTTGGGGGTACTGCCCCTGGAGAGTTTCGATGAACTCGCGGGTTTCGGTGGTGGCGGGAAGATCGATAATGGCCCTCCCACTGTCGCCGTCGATACTGAGCGAGCGGATCGCACCGTCCCGCTCGATGAGCACCATCGGGAGCGACCGCCCGGAACAGACGGCCTTGAACGCCGAGTTCTCGCCGTGATCCGCGAGACAGGTCAGTTCCTCGATGGCGATCGAGTGCGCTCCGTGCGTCAGGATCTCCTCGATCGACGCGCCGCGTGCGGTAAAGAAGATCTGTGCGGTCCCGTCCGATCCGGGAACGAGCCCCTCGAACTCGATCCGACAGCCCGTCTCCCCTGCGAGCCGGCAGAGAACGTCCTCGGGCGCTGAAATCCGGAGTTCGAGTTCGGCGACGCTGTCGGTCTGGAGCGTTCGTTTCGTCTCGACGGTGTCGATGGCGTGGGCGATCGTCTCGCCGAGTTCAGCGAGGACGGTGTAATCGCGCTCGTCGGACTGGGGACAGCTCGCATAGACGGTCAAAACGCCGTAAGGCGACTTCTCGTACACCAGCGGGATCGCAACACAGGAGCGAACGCCTTCCGCGAGCGTCTCCTCGCGCCACGGGGCGAACGTCGGATCGGTGAGGATGTCCTCCGTGACCTGTAGCTCGCCCGTTCGCAGTGCGGTGCCGATCGGCCCTGTAGAGCCCTCGTCGGTCGCGATTGAAAGGCCTTCGAGATACTCGCTGTCGACGCCGGCCCACTCCTGTGGCACGACTGTGTTGGACCGTGTGTCGTACTGGCCGATCCACGCAAACGCATAGAGATCCGAACCGGCGAGTCGCTCACAGACGGTCCGATTGA
>JADFQH010000097.1 GCA_022561895.1 Methanobacteriota archaeon
CATTCGGCCCGGCGGGCGTGTCTTTGTAGTACACGTCGTGGTGCGCCTTGTTCAACAGCCGGTTGGACAAACCGATCGACGGCGGAACGAGAAAGACTTCACCCTGGTCGGCAGGCCTGCCCGACTCGTCGAGGAGGTAGAGGTCGAGCCCGAAGGCGGGCGTCGAAAATGTGGCAGGGGATGCGGGACGGTTGACGGTCCCACTGATATACGCGCCACCGATTTCGGTGCCGCCGCAGTACTCGATGANCGGCCTGTACCCGGCAAGCGACATGAGATAGAGGTAGTCGTCGGCGTTGGATGCCTCGCCGGTCGAGCTGAAGACACGGATGCATGACCAGTCGAGCCGGTGAACGGTGTCGTTGCCACGCCACGCCTTCACGAGGCTGGGCACGACGCCCAGTATGTGGACGCCGGCATCCTGAACGAATCGACAAAAATCGTGTCCCCCGGGCGCCCCGTAGAATAGTGCGATCGTCCCCCGGTTCACGAGAGTCGCGTAGATCAGCCACGGTCCCATCATCCAGCCGATATCGCTCACCCAAAAGAGGCGATCGGCGGGCTTTAAATCCATCCCGAAGTAGACCTCTTTCGGACACTGAATCCCCACACCCGCGTGGGTCTGAATGATTCCCTTCGGCTTTCCCGTGGTCCCCGAGGAGTAGAGCAACATCGCCGCCTGATCCGAGGGGAGCGATGTGGTGTCGTACTCGTCCGACTGGGTTTCGATCGCGTCCTGCCATGTCTCGTCGCGCTCCTGGCGGTCGTAGCCCGTGCCGAGGCGTTCGTAGACGATCGTGTGTTCGACGTGGCCCACCTGCGAAATCGCCGCGTCCGCCGACTCCTTCAGGTGAACCTCGCTTCCCCGGCGGTAGAAGCCGTCGCCGGTAAACAGGACCGAACACTCGCTGTCTGCGATTCTCGTTGCGGTGGCGTCGGTGCCAAAGCCCGAGAAAATGGGAACGGCGATCGCACCAGTTTTGAAACAGCCATAGAGGATCGAGATCACCTCGGGGACCATCGGCATGTAGAGTCCGACAGTATCGCCCGTCCCGATCCCGCGTTCTTCGAGCGCGTTCGCCACCTGATTGGCCTGGCGGTAAAGATCGTGGTAGGTGACCTGCCTGACATCGCCGGGTTCGCCCTCCCAGAGACACGCGACCTTGTTGCGGGTCTCGCTCTCCCGGCGAGCGTGGCGATCCAGCGTGTTGTGCGCGACGTTGAGTTCGCCCCCCACGTACCAGTCGGTGAACTGCGGCCCGTCCGAGCTATCGCGCACCGCGTCGTAGGCCTCGTAGAACTCGATTCCCAGATACTCGACGAGCTCGTCGTAGAACCACTCTGTATCCGAACAGGTGCGCTCGATCAGTTCGTCGTACTCGGCGATCCCGTAACGATCCATGAACGCCGCGACGTTCGTGTTCGCGACGAACTCCGGCGTCGGCTCGTGGACGATCTCCCCGGCGTCTGGTGAATCCATACACAAGGATCTAACAGGAACGACAAAGAGGTTTTCCACGACCGCAATCTTATTCTGCCGATCAAAATATATACTACAACGTAAATATCGGTACATGAATCGTCCGTCGAAGGCGCGCGGTGGTGCGGACGGGAACGTCCGTGGTCGGTTTCTCGGTAGTTGTCTCCCCCGTGATTCTCGTTGGCCGTAGGGTCCGAGGAGTTCCTACGGCGGAACGAGTCGTGAATGGGGAAATCTGTCGTGAGGGGGAGACAGACAGATCCATCGGCTCAGCGGACACGAGAGAGAAAACTATGGTCGAATTTGGGTCTAATTTTTGTCTGATTACCGCAAAACGCATTTAGTGGTACGGTGGGTACTACTAATCGACGGGGTTGGTCACCCGTCACAGACGCGCGACACGCACAACATAGAACGGTCGTGTGTTCGATTCACGCACCCCGTCTCCCGGTAACGTACCGGAGAAGTCGGGGACTGCGCTCTTCGCGGAAACAGTAATTCACTAATAGGTGCTCCGCCCACAACCAGTCGGAATCGATAACACGTCCGAACAGGGTGACCAACATCTGAATGGAACGGATTCTGTACTATCTACTCACTGGCATGCGGGGCGGAACGAACAGAATCCGGATCATTCGCTCACTGCTCGATCGGCCGCGAAACGCAAACCAGCTCGCAGAGGAACTCGACCTCAACTACAAGACGGTTCGTCACCACCTCGATATGCTCGAAGAACACGATATCGTACTGACGTATGGCGAGAAGTATGGCGAAATGTACTTCCTTACCGACGAATTTGAAGAACACAGAGAAACGTTCGAACGCATCGCCGACGGTAATGGATCATGACACTCTGGATGTACTCCGCGACGCTGTTCGCCGGATTGAACGTACTGTTACTGCTTGCGCTCACCTACGTCTGGGTCACCAACTATCGGCGCTTCCAGACCGCGATCACGCTTGGATTTCTCTCCTTCGGAGTCGTACTGCTCATCGAGAACCTCCTTGCAGTCTACTTCTTTTTCGAGATGGTGAACTTCTATACGAACACGGCCGCCCAGCAGATGGTGCTCGTGCTTCGGTTCCTCGAATTCGTCGCACTGACCTGTCTGACGTGGGTTATCGTTCGATAAACGCGGCGACTTCCTCGGCAGGCCACGTGTTCAAGACGTTCTCCCCCCTTGCCCACCCTCGACGCGCGGTGTGAACCCCGTACCGCATGTTTTCGAACTCGTTTTTGCTGTGCGCATCGGTGTTGATCGCGATCGTTGCCCCCGCCTCGACAGCGACTTTTACTGCCCGTCCCCACAGATCCAGACGCGAGGGGTTTGCGTTTACTTCGAGCGCAACATCGTGATCGGCGGCCGCCTCGGAGATCGCCCCTAGATCGGGATCGAGACCCGGACGGCGGGTGAGCAGTCTTCCCGTTGGATGGCCCAGAATATCGGTTTCGGGATGTGAGATCGCCTCGACGAGCCGCTCGGTTGCGTCCTCGGGATCCATATCCAGCGCGCTATGTGGCGAGGCGATGACGAGATCCAGTTCGGAAAGAACGTCCTCGGAGACGCTCAGTCCACCTGCGGCGTCGATGTTCGCCTCGACACCCGAAAAGACCTCGATGTCGCCGTCCGTGGCCGCCTCACGGATTTCGTCTACCTGCTGTGTGAGCTCCTCGTCCGACAGTCCGACCCCGCCGACCATCCCCGGACCCGTCGCGTGATCCGAGATGCAGAGATACTCGTGGTCGAACTCCTCAGCCGACGCGATCCACTCGAGGATCGATTCGCTGCCGTCCGACCAGTCGGTGTGGGTGTGCAGATCCCCGCGAACGTCCCCCTCCTCGATGAGGTCGGGCAACTCGCCGTCGGCGGCGGCGTCGATCTCGCCGGTATCCTCCCGGAGCTCGGGCGGGATCCACGCCAGATCCAGCGCCTCGTACATGCTCTCTTCCGTCTCGCCGGCGACTCGCTCGCCCGCGCGCTGTCCGCTGGAATCCTCTATGTCGCTCACATCGAAAATCCCGTACTCGTTTACTTTGAGATCCCGATCCAGCGCGCGATTCCGAAAGCGGATGTTGTGGGCCTTACTGCCCGTGAAGTACTGGAGGGCGCTGCCGAACTCCTCGGGGACGACGACCCGGAGATCCACCCGAATGCCGTCCGCGACGACGCTCGCCTTGTTTTCTCCTGACTCGATCACCCGCTCGACCCGCTCGAAGTCGGTGAAACTCTCGACTGCGCCTTCGAGATCCACGCTCGAAACGAGCACGTCCACGTCCCCACTGGTTTCGCGCCACCGGCGGATCGAGCCAGCAACCTCCGCACTCTCGATCTCTTCTTGGTCGCGCAAGTAGTCGAGGAGGCCATCCGCGAGCGGGCGGGTCTCCCCAAGCAGTTCGCGCTCGCGGGCCTTTCGGGCGAACTCCAGCCCGCCGAGAATGTTTTCTTCCGTCTTGACGCCGAACCCATCGAGTTCCTGTATCTCGCCTGCGCTCGCGACTTTTTCGAGATCGGCGAGGTTTTCGACGCCGAGTTCGTGATACAGGGTTCCCACCGTCTTCGGTCCGACCCCCTCGACGCTCGTGAGCTCGTCCATCGCCACCGGGAGTTTCGCCCGTTCTTCTTCTAGCTCCTCGATCTCGCCCGTCTCGATATACTCGAGTACCTTCGAAGAGATGGCGTCGCCGACGCCGTCGAGCGCCTCGACCGCGTTTTTGCCCTCGCTCGCTAAGTCCTCGATCGCGGTCGGGTGTTCGTGGATGCTTTCTGCGGCCCGGCGGTAGGTGTTGGGCTTGTACTCGACGTCCTGGGCTTCCAGCAGGTCCGCGTATTCCTCGAAAAGGGCGGCGACCTCGGCGTTGCGGCTCATAGTTCCGGTTCGCGCTAGCGCCTGTTAGGTGTACTGTCCTCGTCCATCCCGAGCGCCTGGCGCATGAATCGCGTCCAGCGCTTCTTGTCGGCAAGCTGCTGGGCATTGGCTTCGGCTTCGAGATCCGCCGGCCCGAGCTGCTGGAGGCCTTCCAGTGCCCGATCGATCCCGATGATCGATTCGGCGAGTCGTTCGCCTTCTTGCCGACTGATCTCGCCCTCTTCGATCGCTTCGAGCCGTTCTAACCGCTCTTTCCTGAGCTTTCGTTTGGCCTGTTCGACCCGCTCCTGTTCGCCCTCGGGGACCGTCTCGCGGCGCTTGATCTCGAAAACGAACTTCCGGAGTTCGATGCGCTCTCCTTGGACATCGATCTCCTCGGGGATCTGCGCGCCGATGGTCGCGCCCTCCTTTCCAATGCGTTCGAGCAGCTGTTTTCGCTCGTACTCCTGCACACAGATTGATTGGTCGGCGAGCGTGAAAGCGTTGTGACCTGCTGTAGCGGCTCCGAAGTCTATGGACAGAGATTCAACAGTTGCTCAATCGAAACCGGATCTGATCCATCGGTTGGATCTCGACGACGAGGCGCTGTTCGTCGCAGTTGTTCATCGTCAGTATCGTCTCGAACTCGCGGTCGAAACCGACCATCCGAGCCGTCACGGACGCTTCACCGCCGTCGATCACATTATCCTTGCTACGACGTTCGTGCGCCTCGAGCTCATAGATCTCGTCGAGAAGAACTTCGCCGTCCCGAGCGATCATCAGTGAGAGATCTCGATCCTCTTCGAGCGTGTTCAAGAGGAAAAGCGAGATCGTCCCTTCATCGAACGAGAGGCAGCCTGCTGTCCCCGCGGTCGTTGTTCCAACAAGGAGAAGTTCGCGTCTCGTAAGTGGCCGTATCATAACGTAAATTTCCCATAATCTGTTAAATGTTTTGTTCCCTGTGGTTCGTGAGTACCCTGGATCAGCGGTGACGATCGGGAACTCGAAAACGGTGGCTCGGACCTGTCATGGGACGCGGACTGTATCCCAACCGCTTTTGTCGCCCGGCCGCGAAGTTCCGGCAATGGCGCAGTGTGATCGGTGTGGCGCACACGAGAACATGCCCTATCGCTGCCATCGCTGCGGTGGGACGTTCTGTGGGCAGCACCGACTCCCCGAAAAGCACGACTGTCCCGGCTTACAGGAGTGGCGCGACCCCGATGGAATCTTCGACAGCGGCTTCGACGACAGCGTGAACAACCCCGGTAGACAGGAACGGACCATGGCGGATCGCGTGCCCTTCAACACCAGCACCGGCGGGCCCTTTGGCTACTTCCGCAACAACATGACCTACGTCTTTCTCGCACTCATGTGGGTCACCTTTCTCCTCCAATGTCTCGCGTTCACGATCTTTGGCCCGGCGGTCCACAACGCCCTGTTCACCCTCGATCCAAACAATGTAGAGTACGTCTGGACGTGGATCACCTCGATCTTCGCGCATTCGCCGGGCAACTTCTTTCACATCGTCTTCAACAGCATCGTGCTGTACTTCTTCGGACCGATCGTCGAGCGAAAAACCGGAAGCAGGGCGTTCACCGCCCTCTTTCTCGCGAGCGGCGCGATCGCCGGACTCGCCCAGATCGGCGCTGGCACCCTCTTTGGGTTGTTCGGGCTGGGGATCGCCGGGCCGGCCAACCCCGTCCTCGGTGCGAGCGGCGCGATCATGGCGATCATGGGCGTGCTCACCGTCCTGAACCCACAGCTCCGAGTGCTGCTGTTCTTTTTCATCCCGATGCCGCTGTGGCTACTCACCCTAGGCTTTGCGGTCGTCTCCGTGGGGCTCGTCGGCTTCGGCGGCGTCGGCGCGGGCGGAGTCGCCCATCTCGCCCACCTCGCCGGCCTCTTTATCGGACTGGGCTACGGCGAGAAGCTCCGGCGCGAGGGCGAGCGCGCACCCGACCAGCTCCGCTTTGGCGGCGGCGGTCCCGGTGGACCGGGCGGCGGAATGGGTCCCGGTCGTGGGCGGTTCTGATGAACGTTCGAGAGGAGTTCCGACCCGACGCCAGCCTCTCGCGTGCGGAGATGGAATCCCTCCAGCGCGAGATCGCACGCGAGGCGGTCTTCGAGGATCGGTTCGATCTCTCGGAGCCCCCCATCGTCGTCGGCGTCGATCAGGCGTTTCCCGACGAACAGGCCGTAAGCGCGATCGTCGCCATGCAGGATGGCGACGTGATCGAGCGCACCTCCGCGATCACCGACCTCTCGATCCCCTACATTCCGGGTCTGCTTTCCTTTCGCGAGGGCGAATCCATCCTCGCGGCGTTCGAAACCCTCGAATGCGAGCCGGACCTCGCACTCTTTGACGGCAGCGGGCGCATCCACTTCCGGCAGGCCGGGCTCGCGACCCATATGGGCGTCGCGCTCGATCTGCCGAGCGTGGGCGTCGCAAAGAGCCTGCTCTGTGGCCGCCTAAGCAACCCCCCCGAGGAGCCCTTCACGGAAGGAACGCGAGTGCCGGTTCTCGCGGACGGCCGAGTCGAGGTCGAAGAAGGCACCGTTATCGGCTATGCGATCCAAACCCGCCAGTACGAGGGGAGCTCTCGGAAGATCAATCCCCTCTATGTGAGTCCGGGCCACCGGCTGAGCGCCGAGACGGCCGCCTCGCTCGCACACGCCCACTGTACGGATTATAAACTCCCCGAGCCGATTCGACTGGCGGATTCGGACGCCGGCGAACTCGCGCGCGAGGCGCGTCAGTAGCGGTTGCGCTCCGTCGTCCGTTCGCGCTCGCCGGTTCGTCGCCGGTCGAGATCGCTTCCGAGCAGTCTGTCGAGACGGTGATCGAACTCTTCATCGCTTAGCTCGCCGCGCGCGTAGCGCTGGCGGAGGACGGTCAGTGCGTCGGCATCGGGATCGGGGTCGGAAAAGCAGTCATCCTCGGTCAGCAGTTTTGTGGGTGAGTTGAGGTAGGCGTAGATCGCATACAGCAAGTTTCCGAGACCGAAGGTGAACCAGACGGTAAAAAGAGCGATTACGCCGTGGAGCCACGCCGAGCCGTAGTCGGGCCGCTTGAGGACCGCGCGGGTTTCGCCGTCGCGGACGACCCGCCAGCCCGCGGCGTACTCCTCGTCGAGTCGCCGCTGAAAGCGCTCGGTTCGCATCGTTCGAAGGAAGGCGAGAGATCGGCAAAAGGGTTCGCCCCAGAGTACAACAGTTAACACCCCGGCGGCCGACTGTCGGGCCATGGAGAAGACCGTTTGTATCACGGGCTGTTCGTCGGGGATCGGCCGCGAGACGGCACGGCAGTTCAGAGAAGAGGAGTGGACGGTGTACGCAACCGCCCGCGATCCGGGCGACATCGCGGATCTCGCGGAGATCGGCTGTGAGACGGCCGAGCTCGATGTGACCAACGACGTCCAGATACAATCGGTGATCGAGCGGATCGTCGAGGAGACAGGAAGAATCGACTGTCTGGTCAACAACGCGGGCTACGGCCAGCTCGGCCCGGTCGAGGATATCCCTGTGAGGGAAGTAGAGCGGCAGTTCGATACGAACGTCTACGGTCCGCACAGACTGGTTCGAGAAGTGCTGCCCCACATGCGCGAACGCGGGGACGGCACCATCATCAACGTCTCGAGCGTGGCCGGACGAGTGGCCTTTCCCGGCGGCGGCGTCTACTGCGGATCGAAAGCCGCCCTCGAATCGATGACAGATTCCTTGAGAGTGGAGGCGAGCCGCTTTGGCGTCGATGTCGTGCTCGTCGAACCCGGACCAGTCAAAACGAATTTTTCGAACCGGGCGACGGACTCGGCGAACGACATCCCCCGCTCGTCGGAGTACAGCGACATCTACAGCGTGATCGACGACACGCAGGCGATCGGCGGCGATGGACCCGGCGCGATCGCTCCGATGGAGGTCGCAGACTGGATCGTTCACGCCGCGAGCGCGACCCGGCCGAACGCCCGCTATCCGGTCGGGAAAGCCGCAAAGTTCGGCTCGTTCGCCCGTTTGCTCCCCGACTCGCTTCGTGATACCGCGTTCAAGCTCGCGCTGAAAATCATGGGATGATCCGCGAACGCGAGCGTTTGGAGGGCTCGCCGGCCCGCGATCTCGCGCTCGACTGCATCGAGGCGGGGATCGAGGCGGCGGACCCGGAGCGGGCGATCCGCGAGGCGGTGAGCCTCGACGGCGACCGCCTGCTCGTCGGGGAGGCGAGCTACGATCTGTCCGAGTACGGGAAGCTGGTCGTCCTCGGCGGGGGCAACGCGGGCGGGCGAATGGCGAGTGCGATCGAGAGCGTGCTGGGCGAGCGGGTTTCGAAGGGTGTGGTCGTCACCGACGCAGCCGAGGAAACCGAACGAATCCGTGTGCTGCCGGGCGATCACCCGGTCCCTACGGAGCGCGGGGTCGAATCCACGCGAGCGATGCTCGAACTCGCAGAGGAGGCCGGCGAGGACGCGCTCGCGATCGTGCTGATATCGGGCGGCGGTAGCGCGCTCATGCCCGCGCCCGCCGAGGGCGTTTCGCTGAAAGCGCTGCGGGACGTGACCGAAGCATTGCTCGCAAGCGGGGCCGAAATCGACGAGATCAACGCCGTTCGCAAGCACTGTTCGGTGCTCAAGGGCGGCGGACTCGCCCGGCGGACCGCGCCAGCTCGAGTGATCTCGCTGATCGTCAGCGACGTGATCGGCAACGATTTGAGTACCATTGCGAGCGGGCCGACCGCTCCCGACGAAACGACCTTTGAGGACGCTCGCGAGGTGCTCGCGCGCTACGGGATCGAGCCGCCCGAAGGGATTGACGATCGGATCGAACGCGGCGAGCGCGGCGAGATCGATGAGACGCCCGATCACGAGGACCCGACCTTCGACCGAGTGGACAATCACGTTATCGCGGACGGGTTCAGTTCCCTCGCGGCGGTCCGCGATCTCGCGGACGAACGGGGCTCCAGTTCGTTAGTTCTCTCTTCGAGCGTCCGCGGGGAGGCCCGCGAGGCCGCCAAAACTCACGCGGCGATCGCGGAGGAAGCACGGCGAACCGGCAATCCCATCGAGCCGCCGGCCGTGATCCCCTCGGGCGGGGAGACGACCGTGACGATCCGCGGCGACGGTACAGGGGGCCCGAATCAGGAGTTCGCCCTCTCCGCGGCGCTCGAACTCCGGGGGATCGAGGGGGTCGCGCTCGCCGCGGTCGACAC
>JADFQH010000098.1:0-5461 GCA_022561895.1 Methanobacteriota archaeon
AACCACGCGGAGGTTCTCGTACTCGAAGTTGACGTGCGCGCTGATCTGGCCGCCGTCGGGGACCAACATCGCGCCGAACCCGGCGACCGAGCCATCGACCGAAGCCAGCGGGATCGACTCGTCCTCGTAAATCAGAGAGCGACCGCGGCTCGAATCGAAGTTGTAGGCGCTTTCTTCGGCCCAGACGCGCACGATCGACTCGTCGGTGAGGGTCGTTCCATCGGAAGCGATCTGGCTAGCCGGTGAGTAAAACCGCATTACTCGAGGACTTTCCGTCCCCTCTACAGCGGCGCTCGATCCAACACCTCCGAGCGCGACCCCGCCGAGGGCTGTGGCGGCTGTGAGAAACGTCCGTCGTTGCATACTCGTTCGTTCTCGGAGTCGGGTAAATACTTTCAGGTAAGAATCAGAGAAAAATTATAACGTTCGTGGGAGTCACAACCCCTTTGTCCGATTCGTGAGTAGTGGTGGTATGGGACGGGACGGAGAGAGATGGCGACTCGTTCGCGAGGAGTCGTGGGACGGCCCGATGAACATGGCCGTAGACGAGGTGGCGGCGGCCACCGCCGCCCGTGGCGGTCCCCGCACCCTGCGGGTCTACCGCTGGGAGCCGAGTACGCTTTCGCTCGGCTATCATCAGGATTCCTCAACTATCGACTGGACGTTCTGCGAGCGAGAAGGGATTTCGGTGACCCGTCGACCGACCGGCGGCGGCGGCATCTACCACGACTCGTGGGGGGATATCTCCTATTCGATCATCGCACCCGCCGAGGAGCTTCCGGGGAATCTGATGGAAACCTACGAACTGCTCTGTGAGCCGATTTTCACCGCGTTCGACCGTCTGGGAGTGAAAGCTGGGTTCGCAGAGAAATCCCTTCCGGCGATCCACCAGCCCTCGTGTTACCTTCGAGAGGTTCATCCGGCTCACGACGTGGTTTCTGGGGGAAAGAAACTGAGCGGGAACGCCCAATATCGGAGAAAAGACGCGATCATCCAGCACGGTTCGATCACCTTCGAATCGACTCCCGAGCGCCATCTCGGGGTGTTCTCCGATCCCGAAACGACGGTCGAGGAGTTCGGAAATCGGGTGACGAGTCTGCGCGAGCAGGGGGTCGAGGATCGCAAGGAAGCGGTCGGAGCGTTCGAGGAATCCCTAGAAGAGTGGGCCAGCGCCGAGGAGGGTACGTGGACCGACGAGGAGCGAGAAGACGCTCGCGAACGCGCCACCGAAAAGTTTGCGTCCGAAAGCTGGAACAGGGATAGAAACGATCCGCTCGTCTAAAACGGTCCGAATACGAGTTGGTTGTATGGAAGAGGTCATTCACGCGAAAGGGCACGAAAACGTCAGTGCCGAGCACGCGAGCACGTTCGAGATCACGACCGACGACTGGCTCACGCCGGCGGGCGACTGTATCCTCGCCGTCGAGGCCGACCGCGCGCCCGCCGACTTTGCTCCCGGATTTATCGAAGCCTGTCGGGATTCCGGGGCAACGATCACGACGACGTTCGAGGCGGGCGGGTACACGGAAACGATCGTCGGACGAGGCCATCCCGATCTCGCCTTCGGGAGCGAGCGCAGCATGGTCGGACGCACCAGCGAGTATATTGATGAGCGAACGTTCGTGATCGGCACGGAGGACGCAGCAGAGGGCATCGACCGAGATCTGATCGAAGCGCTTTCGGCCGGAGAAGCGTTGACGGCAACGATCACCGTCGAGAGGGATAGCGCAGTATGAAAGATCACGTATGTATGTCTGACGTGATTTGATTACGGCGCGGGTTCATCGACTGAACGAACGTGATGACGGTGAGATGCAAACGCCGGGTACGAATCGGTGAGAAGCTGTGATAGCAGCCTCTAACGAGGTGCTGTTGCAGACGCTCCCTCAGAGCCTTCTCGATGCACTGATAACACTGCTGTCGTTCATCCCACGAGTCGTTGCAGCGCTCGCGATTCTGCTACTCGGGTGGGTCCTCGGACGAGTCGTGTCGCTGCTCATCCGGCGTGGAGCGCGCGCGGTGAAGCTCGAACGGCGGACGATGAACACGCTACTCGGTCGGGCGATCGATAGACCCGGCGCAGTCGTGCACCTCTGTGGGACGGCCGGGGCGTTTTACGTCTATCTCGTCGCGTTTCTCGCAGCCATCGACGTTCTCGGATTTTCGTTGCTAACCGAGTGGACCGGACACGCACTCGCGTTTCTCCCCTCGCTGTTCGCCGGCACACTGCTCATCGTCGTCGGGTTCGCCGTCGCGGAGTTCGTCGGCGAGATCATCCAGCGAGCACTGGCGAACGAACGAAACGGCGCGGTGCTGGCGAACGGGACCTGCATCCTGCTGTATCTCGTCGTCCTCGTTCTCGGGCTGGATACGATGGGCGTTGATACGGGCGTTCTCTACATCGTTCTCACGGCGGTCGCCGTGGGACTGGGGCTTGCGATCGGAGTCGGCGCAGGCACTGCGATCGGGTTCGGGGGCTGGCCCTACGTCGCCGCGAACATCGACGACTGGGTAGACAACGCCCGCAGGGACGCACAGAACACGCCCGAAACGCGACCCGAAACCCGTGCAGGCCGATCCGGAACCAGTCCGGAGACGGTCGGATACAACCCGGTCGAGGAGAGCTATCGTAGTCGTTGAAAGTCGAGCCACACACGTTTGCGAATGTGCGGCCAGCGCCAACGGCGCTGGCCACGGAGCGCAAACGGTGTGTAAATAGTTTCAACGAGTACTTACTGTCGGCTGTAACTCTTTTGAGATAGTTTGTGGTGAGCTGGCTGGTACCGCCGGTCGTTCGGCTCCGTGTTGCTGGCGGTGTTTCGGTACGTACAGCCGACAGTAACTATAGAACTTAGGGCTGGGCCGTAAACTCCCCGAGATAGACCGCTTCATCAGTGACGCGCTCGACCCGTTCGAGTTCGATGGGGACCGCTTCATCGGGGTCGCCCCAATCGAATCTGGATGCGACCGTCTCGGTGAGATTCGCCTCGACATCGAGATACAGGAGTCCGTCGTGGACCGCCGCGACCCGCCCGACGCGCTCGCCCTCGGCGGTGAGGACGTCTTTTCCCTCTTCGGCGGCGGTCACGTCGTCGGTCCCGGCCCTGGCGGCACTGTCGGCGATCGCACCGTCGGCTGGCGTCGATTCGAGCGCACCCCCAGCCCCCTCACGAGCCTGGTCCCGCTCCCGTCGCTCCTCCATGACCTCCATGTCGACGACCTCGCTCTCGACGAACTCGTGATCGATGACCTCGCCGCCCACGAGTGCGGTCGTCACGAGGAGCCGCTCGACGACCTCGCTCTCGACGATCCGCCGGGCGATGACCTCGGTCTCGATACTCTCGCCCTCTTCGAGCTCGCTTTCGGCGATCGCCCGGCGCACCACCTCGCTCTCGACGACGCTTCGTCTGGATGCGGGGTCGTCGAACACCTCGCCTTCGACCGTCTCCTGTTCGACCGCGTCGGCTTCGATCGGCTCGTCGGTCGCCTCCCGACTCGCCGATCCGCTTTCGAGCTCGCGCTCGACGACCTCTCGCTCGACGAGTTCGCTTTCGACCAGATACCGTTCTTCGAGTTCGGTCCTAACCGCTGCGTGGGTGAGGACTTCGGTCTCGATCGTCGTCCGATCGATGATCTCGCTGCGGTCGATCTCCATATCGAGGATTTCGCTGTCGAGGACGGTCTCATCGATCGTCTCGCTGTCGACGACGCGACTTCGGAAGTGATCGGTTTCGATGATCTCGCGCTCGACGACTCTGCGTCTGGTGATCGCGGTTTCTGCCGTATCACCCTCTTCGAGACCGACTTCCGGTGTCGAGTGGCGGTGGATGTGGCGTTCGGTCTCGGTCGTGGCTTCGAGTCGCCAGCTGTCGTCCGATTCGGCGTCGAGGATGGCTGCGTCGGTCTCGTCCGCGCCGCGGGTGATGAACTGACAGAACCACTTCGCGTCGGGGTCTGCCTTCTCGGTCTGGTAGGCAAAGGCGAGACGCTCGTCCTCGAAGGTCTCGAAGAACTCGTCCCACGGGATCGGGTCCAGCGAGTCGTCCTCCTTTCCTTTCGGCATGATCGCGAGACTGCCGGGATCGTCCCCCGCCAGTTCGTTCACGCGCGCGGGCATCGAGCCGCGTTGTTCGACCCACGTCCGGATCGTTTCGTGGTCCGTCGTCGTCGTTATCTCCTCGCTTGGAACGCTGTCTGTTACCATCGAATCCCTGAACGCAGTCCGCACCCCGCATAGTTAATGATCGGGGGCGGATCGCTACTCGAACCTCGAGAACGATAGCTGACGAAAGCTGATTAGTCGATCCGCCACAAAGAACGAGTATGCCCGACGAGCCGATAGAAAACATCAGTGGGGGTCCTTCCGGCGGCGGGATCGAAGCGGCGTTCGATCCGAGCGAGGCGACCACTCGTGCGGAGGCAGTGGTTGACAGCCTCGGAGAGCTGTACTGGCAGAAAACCTACGGCGGACAGGATGCCTTCGAGTGTCTGGTTCGCACGATTTTGAGTCAGAACACCTCTGATACAGCGAGCCAGCCAGCCCACGACGCGCTAATGGAGAAGTACTATAGCGGCGATCTCGTCGAAGCACTCTCCGAAGCCCATCAGGACGAACTCGCAGAGACCATCAGTTCTGCGGGGCTGTACAACCAGAAATCCGAGGTGATGATCGACGCCGCGGCGGAGATCCGCGAGGAGTTCGGCTCCGAGAGCGGGTTCGATTCGTTCGTCTGCGAGGAAGAGCCCGAGACGGTTCGAAACCGACTGTTGGAGATGAACGGTGTCGGTCCCAAAACCGCGGACTGCGTGCTGCTCTTTGCGGGCGGTCGCGGTGGCGTGTTTCCCGTAGACACGCACGTCCACCGGATCTATCGCCGAATGGGAATCGCCCCGCCGAAAGCCGATCACGAAGGGGTGCGCGAGATTGTAGAAACGGCCGTGCCCGAGGAGAAATGCGGGTTCGGGCATACGGCGAGCATCCAGTTCGGCAGGGAGTACTGTTCTGCGCGAAAACCCGCTTGCTTGGATGGACCGGAGGCCTGTCCGCTGTACGATCTGTGTGAACAGGTCGGTGTGGATGAGGTAGAAGAGACAGTCGTGGATCCTGCTGAAACGGAGGGCTGACAGTTTAGTGGGCGGTTTGCGGTGCGAACGCGAACGGCAGGTCGCGCCAGCGCCGAGTGAGGGCTTTCGGCTCAATGTTTTTACCTATCGTCCGTCTAGAGACGCCAATGATCGAACTCGAAGGGAAATACACTGATGCGCAGATCCTCGGGGTCGAGGAGGTCGAAGAACAGAGCCTCGCTCAGGTCCAGAAACTGATCGACCACGAGGCGTTTACCGAACCGGTCCGGCTCATGCCCGATATTCACCCCGGAAAAGGAAGCGTCATCGGGTTTACAATGCCGCTCGGCGACCGAATAATTCCAAATGTGATTGGAGTTGATATTGGGTGTGGGAT
>JADFQH010000098.1:5471-9512 GCA_022561895.1 Methanobacteriota archaeon
TCAGCTAAACGTCCAGCTCTGGTATCCCTACCAGGAGCGGGGCAAAATCTACATTAAACGTGGCGATCTCCAGCGGGCTATTACGGAGCTGGACGAAGCCATCCGCGCGCGCGTGCCGATGGGCTTCGGTCCCAGTGGTTTAAAAGCCGAAAACAGGGACTACTACCACGTCAAGGACGACTTTCCGTGGCACGAGGTAAACGAAATCCTAGAGGGCTTTATCGAGGCGACCGACGGCGAGTACGTAGAGGAGATGACCGAGTTCCGCGATTCCGGTGGCTACGACATCGAGTACTTCAAGGAGCTCTGTGCCGAGCGCGCCGGACGCATGAGCGGGTATTTCGACGTGAAAAAGGGGATTTCGAGCATGGGAACGCTCGGTTCGGGGAACCACTTCATCGAGATCGGGCGAAGCGCCCAAACGAAGGAGTACTGGGTGGTCGTCCACTCGGGGAGCCGAGGGCTGGGGGCGAACACCGCCTCGTACTGGCAGGAGCAGGCGAGTCGCCTGCGCGATACGCGGGCGGATCGTGCCCGCGAGACGCTCGCGGAGTACCCAAAGGAGTACCTGAAATTCGATCCCGAGAGCGTGAGCGACAGCGACTTACTCGACTGGCTGCATGGCGGGAAAGGCGAGGACTTCGTGGACTACGAGGCACTCAAAGCCGAGTTCGGAGAGAGCAACCCTGACCGGATCGAGGAGATTCGAGGGGAGCTGAAAGCGGCGGTGCCGACGGGCGAACCCGACGGGAGCAGTCTCGATTACCTCGAAGGCGAGGAAGCGGCGGGCTACCTGATCGATATGATCTTCTGTCAGCGCTACGCCGCCGAGAACCGCAAGATGATGGCGCGGGCGGTCGCGGACGTGCTGGGCGTCGAGATAGCGGACGAGATCGAGAGCACGCACAACTTCATCGACTTTCGGGATGGGATCATCCGCAAGGGCGCGACCCGATCACATGAGGGCGAGCGGGTGGTCGTTCCTTTCAACATGCGCGACGGAACGCTGATCGTCGAGGGGAAATCGAACCCCGAGTGGAACTATTCGGTCGCTCACGGTGCGGGACGGCTGATGAGCCGGACGCAGGCGAAAAAGGAGTTCGACGAGGAGAGTGTTCGAAAGGAGATGGACGGCATTCAGACGAGCGTGATTCCCCTCGATGAGGCCCCCGGCGCGTACAAAAGCGCGGAGATGATCGAGAAGGCCATTGGAGAGACGGCCGAGATCATCGACCGGCTCGAAGTCGTTCACAACCTGAAAGCGCCGTAGTCGAAAGGCTCAGTCGTTTCTGTATCCAGTTACTCCTCCGTGATCTCGACGTGCTCGTGGAGCCACGCGGCTGCCTCGGCTACGGTCTCGGGATCAGTCCCAGTCAGTTTGATCCGGTTCATCCCTTCCGTATCGGGGTAGCTGCCGACCGCCACCGCAAAGCGCTTGCGAGCGCCCGAGAGTGCCTCAAGCATCGATCCCTCCGGCTGTGGCGTGTACAGCGTTCGTGAAACCGAGTTTCCCTCGAACTCCGCGGCCACCTGGTCGAAGAGGGCTTTCATTTCGGCTGGGACCCCCGGAAACGCATAGACGTTTTCGAGCACGCAGCCCGGACAAAGTCCTTCAGAATTGATCAGCGCGCGGCTCTCTTCGGGGAGTGCCGCCCACGCGTCGACGTCGATGTCGATCTCGTGAGCCTCGACCAGCTCGGGGTTTTCGTCCCTATATGCCGCCACGGTTTCGATCACGTCCTCGCGGACGGCTTCGTCGACGACGAGATCACGCTCGAAGGCGTCGGCGATCGCGTCCGCGGTCACGCCGGCATCGTCGATCGCTCGCCGGAGCGAGGCGACGATGCGATCGATGACGGCCTCCGGCCCGTCCGCCGCCAGCGTCGGGCGGCGATCTTCGGCCAGGACGCGGCCGTCCGCCGTCGCCACGATCGAGAGGATCTTCGTGCCGCCGAGATCGACGCCGGCGGCGATCTTCGGTTGGCTCATGCTCCCTCCGCTCGTAGTCCGACCGCGCGCTGGTAGAGATCGCGGTACCGCTCCGCCGCGCGCGACCAGGAGAAGTCCTGCGCCATGCCCCGCCGCTGCAATCGGCGCCACGTTTCCGCGTCGCCGTAGACCGCCAGCGCCCGCTCTATCGCCGCCGCCAGCGCCCCTGGCGTCACCTCGTCGAAGAGGAACCCGACGCCACTATCGTCGACGGCGCCGACAGCGCCGGCGGGCTCGTACGGAGCGACCGAATCGGCGAGGCCGCCAGTGCGCCGGACGACCGGTACCGCGCCGTAACGCATGGCGACGAGCTGGCCCAGCCCGCCCGGCTCGTAGCGCGAAGGCATCAGGAAGAGGTCGCAGCCGCCGAAGATGAGTTGGCCCAGCGGTTCGTCGAAGTCCAGGCGCACCGCCACCTGCTGCGGATAGCGCGCCGCCAGCGCCAGCAGCGGCCGCGTGTGCTCCTCGTCGCCCTGGCCCAGAACGACGAACTGCAGCGGATGCGCCGCCAGCAGGTCTTCTACAGCGGCGGCGGCCAGGTCCGAGCCCTTCTGCCAGAACAGCCGCGAAACCATCGCGAGCACCGGCGTCTCTCCGCCTTCCGGCAGCCTCAGCCGCCGCTGCAGCGCCAGCTTGTTCTCGGCGCGGAGGTGTAGCCGGCCGGCATCGAACGTGGCCGCCAGATGCGGATCGGTCGCCGGATTGAACGCCTCGGCATCGATGCCGCTGAGGATGCCGCAGAGCCGGTCGCTGCGCTTCCGCAGCAGCGGCGCCAGGTCCCAGCCGTAGTCGTCTGTCAACAGCTCCCGCGCGTAGGTCGGGCTGACGGTGGAGATCAGATCGGCGTGGCGGATGCTGCGGGCGAGCGCGCTGTCCGGCGCGTCCGGTTCCGGCGCGGCCAGGCCGTGTTGCCGCACGAAGTCTTGATCGACTGGACCGGTGAAGCCGAGGTTGTGGATGGTGCAGACGCGCGCCGCGCCGGTCCACGGATGCCGGCGGTCACCGGCGAGGCGGGCGCCGATAAGGCCGGGGTGCCAATCGTTCAGGTGCAGAACGTCCGGCTGCCAGTCCGCTTCGCCGGGCTCAGCCGAGCCGAGGATGCCAGCAGCGGCAGCGAGCATGCCGTCGCAGAAGGCGAGAAAGCGCGCGCCATCGTCGTCGTACCCGTAGATCTCCTGCCGGTCGAACGCTGCCGGCTGCTCGAACAGGTAGACGGGCACGCCTGCGACGTCTACGCGCCACAGCGCGGCGCCGTCCGGCAGCTCGGCGGCCTTCGTGATCCCAGACCTGTCAATGGCAGCGTAGAACGGTAGCGCCACCCGCACATCGACGCCCAGTTCTCGCAGCGCGCGGGGCAGGGCGCCGCCGATGTCGGCCAGGCCGCCTACCTTCACCAGCGGCGCCATCTCTGCAATCACGAAGAGGACTCTCATGGGCACGGCTGCGGCAATGATAGCACCTTCCGCTCTCCGGCCGAGCGGGCTACATCCCTTCAGAATACGCTGCGGATGCAGAGAGCCGGAGCATCCCTGCTCCGGCTCTGATCTGCGTTCTTATCTGGGCGCAGCTACATCGGTGGCATGCCGCCGGGCATCCCGCCCATACCGCCGGCTGGCATCGCGGGCATGTCGTTCTTCTCTGGCAGATCAGTCACCAGACAGTTGGTGGTGAGCACCATGCCGGCGATACTGATCGCGTTCTCCAGGGCGGCGCGCGTCACCTTCAGCGGATCGATGATGCCCTTTTCCTGCATGTTGCCAAAGTTGTCCTCTTGGACATCGTAGCCCTCGCCCTTCTTCATGCCCTTCACCTTCTGGACGATGACCGAGCCGTCCTTGCCGGCGTTCTCGGCGATGCGGCGGATCGGCTCTTCCAGGGCGCGCCGGAGGATGGCGGCGCCGGTCATCTCGTCGTCGCCCAGCTTCGCCTTATCCAGCGTGGCAAGGGCGTTCAGGTAGGCGACGCCGCCGCCGGCGACGATCCCTTCTTCCACCGCTGCGCGTGTTGCTGAAAGCGCATCCTCGACGCGGTGCTTCTTCTCCTTCAGCTCGA
>JADFQH010000099.1:0-625 GCA_022561895.1 Methanobacteriota archaeon
GTCGCCCCCATCCCTCGAAGCGTCCCGGAGCCGTACTCGAAGCGGTTATCGCCTCTCCTCCTAGAAACTCCCGCAGTAAGTGGTTCTATATCGAGGCGTTCTAACCCACAGCTCCCACAGAGACCGACCATTGATTGTCAAATTGGAATGTAGTGCTATTATTATGAATGTACTATCACTTTTTATAACGACCGAATAATCGAGGGCAGTCGTTCGATCGGAACTGTTCCGTGACACCGCAGCCCGTAGCGAGGACGATCCACAACCCTTTCGCTCGCCGGTCGACCAGTTCGGACAATGAGCTACCGGATCGGTCTCGTCGGCAAGCCTTCGGTGGGCAAATCGACCTTTTTCAACGCAGCGACGATGAACGACGTTCCCGAGGGGGCCTACCCCTTTACTACCATCGACCCGAGCGTTGGCGAGGCGTACGTCCGCGTCGAGTGTGCCGCCCCTGAGTTCGACCGTTCGTGTACGCCCGAAACCGGGTTCTGTCGCGACGAAACCCGGTTTGTGCCCACGAAACTCGTTGATGTAGCGGGATTGATCCCCGGCGCACACGAAGGACATGGCCTCGGAAACCAGTTTCTCACTGATCTGAACGAGACCGATGTGCTGATCCACG
>JADFQH010000099.1:635-9487 GCA_022561895.1 Methanobacteriota archaeon
TCCGCGGGACGATATCGACGTTCTGGAGACCGAACTCGATATGTGGTATCTGGAGATCTTGGAGAAGGGGATCGAGAAGTTCACGAACCGGTATGCGGGCGAGGAAGCCGACATCGAGATCGAGCTCGCAGAACAGATGAGCGCCTTTCGAACCACCAAAGACGAGATCAAGCGACTGATTCTCCGCCTCGACATCGGATTCGATCCCATCGAGTGGGATGCGTCGGAAAGGGAGGCGCTTGCGCGAGAGATCCGCATGGAGACGAAGCCGATGGTGATCGCGGCAAACAAGATGGACACCCCCGAGGCGCAAGCGAACTACGAGGCGGTCACCGAAGATCCCGAGTACGAACATCTGACCATCGTCCCCGCGAGCGCCCACGCCGAAAAGGCGCTCAAGCACGCCGACGAACAGGGCGCAATCGAGTACCGGGCCGGGGACAGCGAGTTCGAGGTAAGGGAGAATCTCTCGGGAGAACAGGAAGTCGGTCTTTCCCGAATCGAGGAATTTATCCAAACGTTCGACGGGACGGGCGTCCAGCGCGCACTAGAAACTGCACTCTTTTCGGAACTCGACGCGATCGCCGTGTTTCCCGGCTCGGCGAACGGCGACCCCGAGGACGGGAAGTTCATGCGCGACTGCTTCGTGTTACCGACTGAATCGACGACCGAGGATTTCGCGTACTTCCTTCACTCCGATATCGGCGACGGACTGCTTCACGGAATCGACTGTCGGAACGGCCGACAGGTCGGCGCGAGTCACGAACTCTCTCATCGCGATGTGATCGAGATCGTCTCGACGAACTGAGGCGAGCAGTTATCATTCGACCGAGGAGACACAACGACTATGTTCATTGCTATCGTTTCTCGTTCATGGCAATTAATCGAACCGATTCACGGTGTCTGAACTGTGGGTTCAGCGCCGCTTCCGGGGGCAAGGAGTGGAAAAAAGTCGGCGTTCCGCGACTCGGGCGGCTCACGCAGTGTCCCGACTGCAACAGCACCGATATCATCAGCGGGCGCTGATTCTACGACCGTTCGAGGATGATCCCCTCGTCGCCGACGGCCACCGGAGTCGCGCCGGTTGCAACTCCATGCAGATTCGTCTCGATCGAGGTGTCAACCGACTCCCAACTATCCCCTCGCTGTTCGTAGATTTTCCCACCAGCACCGACCGCGATCCACGCTTTGCTATCGCTATCGATGGCCGAGAGCGCGTTTTCGGCTGCGCGAAGCGGCGTCCAGATCGTGCCGTCGAACCGCTGGACGGTTCCGTCGTCGTCCGTCACACAGACGGTTTCGTCCGCGGCTGCGAGCGCGGTGAACGAGCCGCCGTCGTCGATACCGATGCGCTCGAACTCTCTACTGCTGATCTCATACACCCCGGAGTTGGTGTCACAACAGTAGCCCGTCGACTCGTCGATGAACTCGATCGCGCTCATGGACGACCCGCTACCCGGTTTGACCGGTTCGTCCCATTCGACGGCGCTTTCGTTGTACTCGCCGAACAGAACCTGCCCCGAGCCGTTTACCAAACTGATCCGTTCCTCGCCAGCCGCTCCCGCGACCGCGAGGTCGGTCCAGTTGTCGGTGATTCCATCGGGAGCCGAATGGTCCGTATGCCGGCCCGTTTCCGGATCATAGCGCCCGAGGACGCCGCTGTCGCCAGCCACCCAGACCGCGTTTCCATCCCTCGTGCCATCGACGCCGCGAAGCGTCGTCGATTCGGCCGCCGGGCCGTGATCGAGGGCGATCTCCCATCCATCCTCGCGGGCGAGCAGGACGCCATTTTCCCCGGCTGCGTAGGCGTTTTTGCCGACCGCCACGGCGTCGAACAGCGTTTCGTTGGTAGGCGAATCGATCTCGCTCCACTCCGCTTGGGCGGGTGCGCCGATTTCGGCTGCTCCAGTTCCTTCAGACCCGTCGTCCGTTTTTATTTCCTCGGACTCTTCGGGTTCTTCGGACGCCTCAGGTGCTTGTGCTTCGACGTGCTCGCGCCTCTCCTGTTCCCTACGTTCCTCGCTCGTTTCTCCCGCTTCGTCGCGTTCGCCGTTTTCATCCGTTTCATCGCCGCTCTCGGTTTTGTCGTCTCTATTCGTCTTATCGTCGGCTTCATCGCTTTCGGCGCGGTCGGACTCAGATCGATCCGGGAACTCGGCGGACGCGGTTCCCTTGCGTTCGCCGGTCGTTCGGGATCCGTCCGCGTCTGCACCATCCCCTTCGCTCTGTTCGGGGGTCGCCGCCGCGGCTCCCGATGGCGAGTCAGAAACCGATGGCTCGGCCGTCGATTCCTCGCTTCGAGACGTGTTCTCCGTAACGGAGTCCCGGTTTTCGGACCCTGATGGTGCGGTTTCGGTCGCGGCAGGCTCACTGGACTCGGCCGACTGCCCGCCCGCGACGATGGGCTCGTTGTCAGCGGGTTCGGCGTCGGTTGGGTCGCTTGCGCTAGCTGGTTCTCCCGTCTCGTTTTCGGCCCCGACCGGTGTTGGAGCCTCACCGTCCCGGCTGAGATAGAGGTAGATCGGCGGGAGGACGTAGACCGCGATGGCGAGGATGACGAAACTCCAGTGGACGAACGTCAGTAGTCCAAAGGCGGTCAGAGCAGTCGCGGTCACGGTGTGGATAGCGGTGTGGGCGTACTCGCGGTAGAACGTGAAAAATCCGTTTTCGGTCCCGTCTACCGTACTCATTGACGGGTGTAGTCGAGGTACGCGGATGAGGCTTTTCGTTGCAGTTCGGAGATCACAAGAGATAGCCGTTTGCCGAGCGACTCCTCCGTATGGATCTCCGTGCCCGCGACGTTATGACGCGCTCGGTTGAGGCCGCCCACCCCGACGACGAGGTCGGCGACGTTCTAGAACGCCTCGCGAAGGCCGAGTTCAACGGCTTTCCGATCGTCGATCAGGGAGAGCTCGTCGGGATCGTCACACAGGGCGATCTCGTCCGATTGTTTCGTAAAAAGGATCGACTGGTGTGGATCCCCATCGGTGTGCCGCCGTTCAGCGAAACCCTGCCGTACGCCGTGGATTTCTCGCTCGAGGAGTTCGATCTCGGGATCGATTTCGTCAAAAACGCCCGCAAAGACGTACGCGAGATCATGACCACGGATGTGGTATGGGTAGATACTGAAACCGCCATCGAGGAGGTGCTCTCGATTCTCGCGAGCGAGGACCGGGACATCAACCGCGTGCCGGTCCTTGAGGAAGGGACGCTGGTCGGGATCATCACCCGCGAGGACGTACTCCGCGCCCTACAGACGGAATTCGAGCGCTGAAAGCACAAGGCTCTCTACGTTTGAGAACTAACAGGGCTGGTAAGAGGGGACGATGTTCGAACTAGGGGGGGAAACCGTCACGTGGGGAATGGTCGTGCTCGCAGCCTGTCTCATCGGTATCGTAGTGCTAACGATCCTGCGACAGCCGCGTGCGGTCGGTGTTATTGCGGTGTTGGTCGCAGCGGTGCATGCAGTCGCCTTCTTTACGGACTACCTCGACCCCGCAACGCTCGCAAGCGCGCGAGAGAGCGCTGTGAGTCTCGCGATAGCCGGATTTTTCGCCGGCGCTGCTGCGCTCGACACCGCCTTTGGAGCGAGTCGAAACGCGCTCGAACGGCTTCTCGCCGATCTCTCGGCGACGGGGATGCCCGGCGCTGGCGGCGTCTCCGTGCTCGACATCGCAACCACCCTTCTCCTGATCGTCCTGGCGAGCGCGTTCGTCTGTGGCGTCCTGATCTGGATCCACCGATGGGCCGACGACTCGCCGCTCGGCGGGCTGCTTGCGGGTCTCGGTGTCGTCTTCGGTATCGCCGGGATCGTCTGGACGTGGCTTCCGGTCGGCCTTACCGAGCTAACCGCGCTCCATCTCGTGTTGGTCGTCTGTGCGATCGGCGTGGGCTACGCGCTCAGCGTTGCGCTGACCGGTTTCTCGCTCTCGCCGAAAGTCCGAAAACGGGTTCGACAGACCGAACCCCCACAGCTCAGAGAATAGCCCGTCGCCGGTCGTTGTAGCGCCCAGAAGCAGGTCACGAACGGTCTGCTGCCGGTGGTGACTGTCTTGCGTTTCCGTGGGATCTCCGGCTGCCTGCCGGGCGAGCGGGTCATGTACGTCGCGTAAGTGCCGCAAAGCCGGAGCGCCAAAGCCGCCTCGCTGCTCGCGAGCAGACGCCCGCCCGTTCCGGCGAAGTTGTGGAAGGGCTTGCTCCTGGTATAGGGATTCCCGTAGAAGTTCATCGATTCCCTGTTCGCTAAACGACCGACGTGGATCAGTTGCAAGTGAGAAATTGTTCGGTTGGCTACGAGAATCCCTATAGTGTATATCCGCACTCGACCCGTACTTCATCTATGAGTGAGTGGCCGGATTTCGACGACGCAGAAGCGATCGTGGATCGACGCGACGAATACATCGAGGCGGTCCGTGACCACGCCGGACGGGCTGCGTACCAGCTCGCCCGGCTACAGGGTGGCGACTACGGCCAAGAAACGTTTTCGACCGACCGCGGCGAGTGGACCCTAAAGCACGAAGCGGGGGAGCTACAGTACCTCCGATTCAAATCCTCGAAATCGGAGATCTATCTGATTTCGACGAAACAGCCGCCCGAACCCGAGGCGCTCGCCGAAGCTCTATCGGACTACGCGGCGTTCGTCGCCGCGTTCAACGAGTACGTCCGTTCGCTCGACGGCCTCCTCGACGGCGTGAAAACCGAGTTCCCTGAAACCGAAACAACTGACGAGATCGTCGCCGAACGGGACCGAATTCTCGAACGGGTTCGAGAAACCTGCAACCGGATTGCGGGCGAACTCCACCGGTATGAGGGTGGCGAGTACGGGACCTTTACCGCTCGTGTGTCGGGCACACGCTGGGAGTTGAAATGGGAGCAAGGCAACGTTTCGTATCTCCGGATCGGTGGCTCCGGCGGAGTTTATCTGCTTTCGCAGTACGGCCCGCCGTCGGCCACGGATCTCCGGGAGTACGCGCCCGCGTTCCGGGGGTTCGTCGAGGCGTACAACGAGCACGTAGCGGAACTCGAAAGCGATCTCAGGGAAATTTCGCTGTAACTGATCTCACTCGCGTCCGGTCGTCCACGCTGGCGAGACGGATCGGTTTTCGGCGTCGATCAGACAGCCGAGGCGCAGGCAGCAGTCGGTATCGAACATCGCCTGCGCTCCGGCGGGCGAACTTCGGGTGTCGTTCGTCGGGGTGGTCGTGGGCCGGGTCGCTCGCGCTGGCTGGGGCTGTGGGGTGCTACTCATTGTGTGTCGGTCTCCGTGATCGAAAGGCGATGCCTCCGGGGCGAGAATCAGTTCCGTGTACGTACTACCGACATCTGTATCTCACCCGAGAGCGGGAACTATAATGAATGTTCGGGTAGGTTCGAGTGTTGCCGTTCCCGACGGGATTGGGTCATTGGTGTTCGGAGACGACTATCGGCGAAACAGCCGATATTCAGTCGATCACCTCCTCGTACAGTCTGCGTAGCTGTCGGGCCGTCTCCGGGAGGGAGAACGCCTCGCTGGTCCGGGCTGCGTTGGCTCCGAGGCGCTCTCGGAGCGCCGGATCCTCCAGTGCTTCGAGTTCCTCCTCGAACGAGTCCGTCGATTTGAGGCAGTCGTAGCCGTCTTCGAGCCACGAGAACGGCTCGATATCCCGAACGAGCACCGGCTTGCCCGTACTCATTGCCTCCAACAGCGCGATCCCCTCGCTTTCTTCGCGACTCGGGAAGAAGAACACGTCGCCAGCAGCGTACGCACCGCGGATATCGTCGACAAAGCCCGTGAACGTACAGTTTTCGGGTGAGTTCTCGATCAGCTTTCTCGTCGATCGTCCCTTCAACGAGAGATGGAGTGGACCGAACCACGCGAAGTCCAGGTCGGGCATCCGGCGGGCCGTCTCGACGAACGCCTCCAACCCCTTTCGCTTCAAGACATGGCCGACGGCAAAAACGACGGGCGGGTGCAGCCCGTAGCGGTCGCGGTACGCCGATTCGAACGCCTCGAACCCGTCGAGGCGCTCGCGATCGACACCGTTCGAGATCACGGTCGCCGTCGTATCCGTGTACTCGCGGATCAATCGGCGGTTATGCGCCGAGGGACAGACCAGCACGTCGGCAAGCCCATAGGTCCATTCGAGATACGGTTTGAGCGGTGTAGCGAGCCGGTTCGTGAACCGAAAACTATTGCAGAAATCCTCGGCCGTCACATGGGTGTGTGCGATCACCGGGACGCCGCGTGCCCGCGCCCGTTTTGCGTACCAGACCGACCGCGGTCCCATGAGGTTGAGGTGGAGCACGTCCGAGTCGAGGTGCGGGTCGGTTATCCCGTCGATTCCCAGGTGGCGCAGCATCTTTCGCTGGTTCCTGACGGACTCGCGTATCCCGCCGCTGACGTATTTCTCGAACTCGAAGTAGTGACTGACGTTCATTCCTGCCCGTACTCCCCAATTCGAAAGCAGTACTATCAACATTTCAGTATTGACTCGTCGATTACCGATCTCGATCGATCTCCCGAGGGTAGATCCGTCATCCGAACTACTATAGCAGCCGTTGAAAGTCACTGCACACTCACATGCGGATTCCCGGCCATCGGCCGGGACGGGCAGACGGTGTGCAAACAGTTTCAACGGCTACTATCGCTGGCGGATAGCTCTGGGACCACCTCTCGAACTCAACGTGGCGACCGGCGCTCGCGTCGACGATACCGCCCCGTTCGTCGGTGCTTCCCGGTAAAGTCGGACCGACGGCGTCTCGCGGATTACTCGACTTCGAGCCACGGGACTTCGACGAGCGGCGCAATGGGCGTCTCGATATGGTGTTCCCAGACGCCGTTCTCGCCGAAGGCCTCCCCGTGGTCGGCGGTGACGACGACCGATCCGTCCAGTTCCGTCGCCAGCTCCGCGACCGCTTCGAGGACGATCCGGAGGTTCTCCTCGTAAAGTGCCATTGCAGCCTCGCGAGTGCCGTTTCGAACCAGATCCGCGGGATCGAGTTCGAGCCACAGCCCCGCCTTCTGGGCGAGTTCGCTGCCGTCGAGGACGCGCTCAACCTTCGGCCGGATCGCATCACCCATCGACGAGAGCGGGCCACCGCCGTCGTCGGCCTCTCCTTGACTGTGGATCCCCTTTCGGACCTGTCTGAGCTTCTTCCCTTTCCCCCGCGTGAGATAGGGTGCGTGTGGCTGCATGTAGTGTAAGACCGTCCGGTTCGCCCGTTCGACGGCCTCAGGATGCTCGCGGAAGGAGGCGACGAGACTTTCCGGAGGAACGGTCCCCAACTCCTCGTCCCAGCCGTGCTTCCAGACGTCGATCACCTCGCTGATATGGTCGGCCGCGGTCCAGTCGTAGTCGCAACTGGCCCCCCACTTGAGTTCGTTAAGCGGGATGGTGAGGCTATTGATAAACGGGTTTCCCGAGAAGTACGCGATGTCGTGGGAGTCGGTGAAGTTCCGATACGCCCACTCTGGCGTCGAAGAACCGTTGCTTCGCCGTTTTTCGAGTGATCCGTCGAGAAACTCGTCGTAGCAGTCGCTGAAAACGTCGTACCGACACGCATCTAACACCACACAGTAGTCCCAATCGGATTCGAGAAGGCACTGGTCCTGCATCGGTCGCTGTATCGTTTGATCACGATCCCTGTATTCCTATCGGTTAGAAACGGCATTTCGAGCGCTTATTTCGGTGATTCAGCGGGTGCCACCGTCGGTCACCGAGCGCAACGCGGACGCCCCATCGTCCTATTCGAGATAGCCAAGCTCCCGCAGGCGGTCTCTGGTTTCCTCGTCGGCATCCGCGAGGGCGTCGAGTCCCTCGGACCCCTCCGCGGGCGCGGTCCACGCACCGCCGACCGCCGTCTCGAATCTCCCTAGTGCTCGTTCTGCGGCCGCGACCGACTCGTCGTCCTCCGGTGCGACCGGCGAGCGCTCGCGCGGGTCGGTGTCGAGTCGGTAGCCCTCATCAGGGATTCGATCCGCTCGAATGTACTTCGCGTCAGTCCCCCGAACGGCACGCATCCGAGCGTACGCCCGGTGGTCCTCGGGGAGGGTAATACCGGCCTTGCTCGCTTTCTCCTCTAAGTGATGGAGTTCGATCACCGGCTGGGCGTACTCGACGAACGCGTAGTCCTCTCCATCCCTGTCGTCCGCCTCATCCCCACCGAGAATGGCGCGCTGTCCGGGGTCGAGGTTCTCGACCCGATCGAACGCCCGATACTCGCTCGATAAGAGTGATCGCGTCGGGTCGAACTCGACCGTCCCCGTCGTGTCCACGGGATCGACACCCAGTGCGTCGAGTGTCGTGTGATACAGATCGAGGAGTTCGACGAGATCTTCCCGTCGTCCGGGTTCGAGATCGGGGTGTTTGATCACGAGCGGGACGTTGATCAGTTCATCATAGAGGGCGAACTCGTGGCCATACAAATCGTGTTCGCCGTGGAGTTCGCCGTGATCCGAACAGACGATTACTACTGTCTCCTCCCACTGTCCGATCTCACGAAGCCACTCGAACAGCCGCCCGACCTGTGCGTCCATATGCGCGATCTCGCCGTCGTACAGCCCTCGAATCGCCTCCCACTCTTCGCCGTCGATGTCGCGCGCCCCGGAGTTGTACTCCTTCGAGTTCTGGCACACGGTGGAAGGATCGACGCCGGGCGCGAACTCTTCTCGGTACTGCTCGGGCGGGACATCCCCAAGCGTCTTTAAGAAAGCCGCCAGTTGAGGAATATCCTTTTCTGAGATGTTCATCGTCACGAATTCGGAATCCGCGTTTGATAATTTACCGGCTTTGGCAAGGGCCGAAGTTTTCATGTGCTGACGAATGGCGTCCTCAACTGTTTTATAGGCGCTGTTGCGCATGGAACGCCCTTCC
>JADFQH010000100.1 GCA_022561895.1 Methanobacteriota archaeon
AAGTCGGAGGGCGTGGAGTGGCATAACCAGGCCTTTCCGAGGCAGACCTACCGCCCCAGCGAGGTCCTGGCCGCGATGGGCAGGGTCCAGCTTGGCAAGATCGGAGAGATCCTCGGCCCACTCGTCGGGGCGGCGCTCGAACGTCGGGTCTGCGTCGTTTTCGCTGTTCGCTTTTCGCTCCTCGTCCGCGGCCACTCGCCGGTCGTACTTTTCATTGAGCGATTTCGACAGCAGCTTCTCGACGCGGGTATCGACGTTGCCCCGGAGTGGTTCAACAGTTATATCGGGTCGTTGTGCAAGCAGCTGTGCACCCCGCCGAAGACTGCCGGTTCCGACCGTCGCGCCCTCGGGAAGCTCTTCTATGGTTTTTCCCTCGGGGGTTACGAGCCGGTCGCCCGCGGAAGCGCGTTCCGGGACGGCAGCGACGATGAGCTGTGAATCCTCGGTCGGCATGTCCTTCATCGAGTGAATCGCGCCATCGACCTCTCCCGCAATAATTTTCTCGTCGAGGCTGCGGACGAACGCGCCGGTTTTGCCGAGTCGATGAATGAGCTCGTCACGGATCTGATCGCCCGTCGTTTCTACCTCGATGAGTTCGACCTCGTGGCGACGCTCCGAGAGTTCGCGCTCGACGAGTTTCGCCTGCGCGAGCGCGAGATCCGATCCGCGCGTCGCAAGCCGGATCGGATCTGTTCGACTGGTCATGGTCGGGTTTCGGCCCCCGATACGGATATACTGTCGGATCTGCACCGTAGGCGGCTCTCCCGGTCGTACAGCACCACACTCCCATGATCGCTCTTTTACCCGGAAAAATACATTCAACTGTCATTTACGCACCCTTATCCCGTCAGCCGTTTTGAACGATACATGGGAACGATCGCTGAGCTCTCGATACCGACGACGGAGTTCGCGCTGCGAGATACCCTCGTTGCTGTGCCCGACACCACGCTCGAAGTCGAGCGCGTTGCGGCCCATAGCGAGGGGCGTTTTATGCCGTTTATCTGGGTTCGAACCGCTGATTTCGACCGGTTCGAAGAGGCTCTTGGCGAGGATCCGACCGTCGACGAGATCGAGCGCCTCTCGACGCTCGAAACCGAACGGCTCTATCGGATGGACTGGGTCGATCCGGCCCATCCGGTCCACGTGATACTGAACTGCGATTCGACGATCCTCTCTGCGACCGGTACGGAGGAGCGCTGGCGACTTCGAATTCTCTTTCCCGATCGTGAAGCGCTGTCTGCGGCTCACGACCGCTGTCATTCTTCGAATCTCGAGTTCGAGATCACGAGTATCTACGAACTCGAGGGCGAGCGCCGCGGTCAGTACAGCCTGACGACCGAGCAGTACAGCACGCTCGTCGAAGGCGCAAAACGTGGCTACTACAACGTCCCGCGTGACGTCACGTTAGGGGAGTTTGCGGAGTCACTCGGCGTCTCCCATCAAGCACTCTCCGAACGACTGCGTCGCGGACACAGAAACCTCATCGAGTCGACGCTGTTGGATCAGCAGAAAAAATGACTAACGCGTGTGTCGATGGCCTACCGTCGGGTGTCGTCGTCATCGTCCAGCAGTCCGTCATCGTCGTCGGACCTCATATCGTCGGTGTCCGAACCGGTAGCGCTGGTGTCGCTGGTGTCTGCGGTTCCGGTCGTTCCGGCCGTACCGGCTCCGCCAGCACCACTCGGGGAGGACGACCCGAGATGGACCTCGTCGTCGGTTACTGAAGCGACCGACTCCTCCTGTAGTGGGTAGGTGTCCTCGTCGTCGCTGTCGCCCCAACCGAGTGTCGATTTAATCGAGTCCGTCAGCCCCGGATCGGGGTTGACGTGGGCGGTTCCGTGTTCGACCGTGGCGACCATACCGACCTCCTCGCCCTCGTCGTTGACAACGGTCTTACCCTCGTCGTCCTCGGTGAATGTGTGTGCCATCGCAACAACTGATAGATCAGGATTACTCTTCGTGGCGGCGCTTGCATTAGCAAATGATTTATATGCATATCGCCGAACTGTCGGAACCGATAGGAACTCTCATCTCTCAACCGAACAGCTCTCTCTTTAAACAGCGAGAGAATTCCGTCCTGAGGCCGTATGGCCGAAAGGGCGTCGCCAGAACCGTCGGTTCTGGCTGCCAACCAGAAGCCTCCGGCTTCTGAGGACGGGCGTGAATCGCGTACGCTTTATCGTCCGTTTGACCGCACTCGGAAGTGATACGGTCTGTGACCGTATCGGCCGATACGGGACCACTTCGACCGGTTCCCCGCCGGTTGACGACCGAGGTGAGAGCCGTCCTGCAAAATCGGACGGCGATGACATGTCGGCCGATGGGAGTGTCCGCGACAGCACCGCGGGGCACTCTCGACCGAGGCCAGACCTTGCCGTCCGAGGTCGGGAGAACGACGCCCCGGAACCTCCCCGGTTCGCCGGGTTCCTGCTGTGCAGGAAGCCCCGCCATCGACGGCGCAAGCGCCGTCTGCTTGAGGGAGCTTCGGTCCCTCTCCGTTTACGGCGGGCGAGGATGTCACAGACCTCGTCGCAGGAGATAGTACGCCGCTACCGGCGGCTGGAGCACGGTAACGAGGAGGCTCACGAAGGCAAGCGCGAGATACAGTGCGGGGTTCGGTCGCCATCCCTTTCGAGAGCTGTTTCGAACGTAGATCGCATCCCGATAGATGCCAACGGGGAACGCAGCGAGGGTGATCCCGCTTACGAGCGCTGGTGCAGCGAGAATCGCCGGCGGCAACGAGAGCAGATAGGTCAGTGAGACGACGACGATGCCCGAAATCGCACCGCCGAGCGAGGCGGCGACGAGGACCCACCAGCCGTCCCAACTGGGCGCGAGAGAGATGCGCTCGTGGCGTCGGTACAGATACAACAGCCCGAAAACGGGCGCGGAGACGAAAAACGCCCCGAGCGCGTAGGCGGGACCGTTGGGCCGCCACAGCCGCTTCGCGCGTAGGCCCCGTGCATCGAAAAGTACACAGACCGGTACGCCGACCCGGATCGCGAGTCCGCCGACGGTCGCAACCGAAAAAAGCAGCTGACCGACGAGCGGGTCGGGGTGGTTCTGCAACAAGCCGACGATCCCCACCCCGATCACGGGCGGGAGCGCGAACAGCAGCGTTTCGAGGAGTCCGTACCAGAACCCACGAACCATCTACAGGGCGTGCTTGTAGGCTTCGAGCGTCTTCTCTACGTCTTCCTCGGTGTGGGCGACGCTTACGAACTGAGCTTCGAACTGGTTCTGACTGAGGAAGACGCCCTGATCGCGCATGGCGGGCCACAGCAGCCGGTTCCAGCGCTCGACCTCCGCACTCGCGACGTCCGCGCCCGTCTTGGGGCAGTGCGTGTAGCGCGCACAGTCGGTGCGCTGCTCGCAGCCCGCCTCGCAGTGGCTTTCGGCCTCGACGGGCGTCTCGCGCGTGAAGATCACCTTAAATAAACTATCGGTTCCGACGACGGTGTACTCGGGGGCCTGATCCGCACAGATGTCGGTCAGCCCCCTCCTGAGAGCGTCCCCGAGTTCGTTGACGTGGTCGTAGACGTCGTTTTCGGCGGCGTACGTTAGGGTTTCGAGCCCCGCGGCCATCGTCACCGGGTGGCCAGAGCACGTACCGGCCTGAAACACGTCGCCCGAGGGGGTAAACGACTCGATAATCTCGGCGCGCCCGCCAATCGCTCCCACCGGAAAGCCGCCGCCGATGATCTTGCCGAACGTCGTGATATCGGGGGTGATATCGAACTTCCCCTGCGCGCAGGCCAGCCCGCCCACTCGAAAGCCGGTGATGACTTCGTCGAAAACGAGGAGCGAGCCGTGTTCGCGCGTGAGCTTTCGCAGTGTCTCGTGGTAGCCATCCACTGGTGAAACGATCCCCTTGTTCGCCAGGATCGGCTCGACCAACACGCCCGCGATCTCGTCGCCCTTCTCCTCGAAGACCCGCTCGATCGCCTCGGTGTCGTTGAACGGGACCGGAATCGTGTGGTCGGTAAACGAGCGGGGGACGCCGTTCGAACTCGGTTTCGGCTCACTGGAATCACCCTCGACCAGCGTGGACTCCTGTGCGCCGTGGTAGCCCCCCTGCATAACGACGATCTTTTTCCTCCCCGTGTAGCCCCGCGCCAGCCGGACGGCGGAGACCGTCGCCTCGGTCCCCGAGTTCACGAATCTAATCTTCTCGACGCTCGGAACGTGGCGAGCAACGAACTCCGCGAGATCGACCTCGATCTCTGTCGGAGTGCCGTACATCGGGCCGGCGCTCGCGTGTTTCTGGATCGCTGATTCGACCTGTTGAGGCAGGTCGTGGCCCAAAAGCAGCGGCCCGAGCCCCATCACCCAGTCGATGTAGCGATTGCCGTCGGCGTCGATGACGTGGCCGGCGTCGCCGCGCTCGACGAAGAAGGGGTAGGGTTGGATCGCCGCTCTGACTGGTGAGTTGACGCCGCCCGGCAGCACGGAAAGCGCCCGGTCGTACAGCTCCCGCGAGTTCTCTGTGTTCATACTCCCACTCCGGGTTCGGGACTAATTAATCGGGGTGGGTCGGCGTCGCCCGCGTAGCCGTTGCCTTGAACGAGGTCACGACCTCGCGACCGGGTTCGAGATCGAGCCGATCGACGCTTTCAAGCGTGACGAGCGTTCGAAGCGGCGTTTCGGCCTCGATCTCCACCTCGACCTTCGCGACCGCCTCGCCGCGTTCCACGCTCGAAACAGTTCCCTCGAAACGGTTTCGCGCGCTCGTTTCGTCTGGAGCCGGGGTTTCCTCCGGCGGAGTGAGCGTAACGGCGTCGGAGCGAACCGTCACCTCGACCGCCTCGCCCTCGGACGGGACGAGCGCCCGGATCCGGCCGAACCCGCACTCGACGACGCCGAGTTCGCCGTTGCGTTCGAGGATGCGGCCCGAAAAGACGCTCTCCTCGACGCTTGCCAGCCCGGCGGCTGCGGTTTCGAGGCGCTCGAATCGGGCGAGTAGCCGTCGTGCCTCGTCGGTGAGTCGGCTGCCCCCGCCGCCGCTCCCGCCACGCTGGCGCTCGACCAGCGGGCCGAGGGACTCTTCTAACTCGACCACGCGGCGCTGGGCGTGGGCGTAAGATCGTCCTAACGCGCCGGCGGCGGCGTGAATCGAGCCGCGTTCGGAGATCGCGTCGAGTAGCTCGATGTCCCGCTCGGTGACGGTCGTTTCACCGACCTCAAGACTCGTTTCGACGGCCCCTCGAAGCTCCTCGGGTTCGGCCATCCTCGTTCAGGAGAACTGCCGGAAAGATCAATCCAGCGGTGGTCGCTCGCAGAAAGTATTTGCCGATGTATGTATAATATCAGATATGAACCGTCGCGGACTGCTTGCGGGTGTCGGAATCTCCCTCTCGATCGCCGTCGCCGGCTGTCTCGGTGATGGTGCTTTCAACGGGAGCAACGGGGAAAACGGTGACGAGGAGGGTGAGGAACGGCAGGAGGTCGAACCGATCGAAGAGGATCCACGGACGGACGAACCGCCCCACGAGATCACGCCGGGCGACGACGAGGACCCCGACAGTTGGAACGACGAGTATCTCGGCGAGGGGATGGCGACAGGCCCCTCGCTCTCGTTCGAGGTTCTCCCGGTAACGCCGCGTATGCTTTCGGCTCGTAATCAGCGACTGACCGAGTACGACACCCGGATCGGGGAGTACTGGGTCGAGATCGTGGATACCGAGGATGCCCGCGACGAACTCCTCGATATCGAGGAGATTCACGACGACGGACTCCGCGAGCGTCTCGAAGCCGTCGATTTCGAGGATTCTCTCCTGATCGTCCTCGAAACGGGCTATGGCTCAAGCTCGGTCGGTCACCGCTGGGCGCGGGTCGAAGCGGTCGAGAAAGGAATTCACCTTCACGGCTACTACATGGACCCATTGGGCCGGGACGGCGACATCTCGACGACGGTGTCCGTCCTCGAAGTCGAACGCACAGCCGAAAACCGACTCGTTCGGGTGAGCCTCACGACGAGTCAGGACCTCCGCGTCCACTTCAACTCGACCGAAGGCGTCGTCATGGTCGACCCTCTCAGTAGATCAGCTCGCCGTCGATGAACTTCCGGGTTCGTTCGTCGTGCGGGTTCTCGAAGACTCGCTTCGTAGAGCCGATCTCGATGATCTCGCTGCCGAGCAGCACCCCGACTCGATCCGCGATCCGTTTCGCCTGATGCATGTCGTGGGTCGCGATGACGATCCCGATTCCCCGACTTCGAGCCTCGGAAATCGCCGCCTCCAGCACCGCCGTGTTCCGCGGGTCGAGATCCGAGGAGGGTTCGTCGAGCAGCAGTATATCGGGATCGTACGCGAGCGCGCGGGCGAAGGCGACCCGCTGGGCCTCGCCCCCCGACAGCGATCGGGCGTCTTGGGCTTCTTTCCCGTCGAGGCCGACGACTTCGAGCGCCTCCAGCGCGGCTTCGGTCGTCCCGTTTTGCTTCCCGACGAGATCGCCGATCTCGTTTTTCACTCTCTTTGGCCACGGCTGGCGCACCCGAAGGCCGTACTCGGCGTTTCTGAGCGTCGAGGCGTCGAACAGGCTCGCCTCCTGAAACACCATCCCGACGTTTCGGCGGATCTTCAGACGCTTTCCATCAGAGAGGGTCCAGACGTCGGTGTCCTCGTAGCTGATTCGACCCTCGTTCGGCTGCTCGAACAGCGCAAGTAGTCGTAAGAGCGTGGATTTCCCGGCTCCCGAGGGGCCGATAATCGCGAGGGTTTCGCCGCGATCGACGGAGAGGGAAACGCCCTCGAACACCTGCGTGCCGTCGTAGGCGTGATGAACGTTCTCCGTACTGAGGATCATCGTTTCGCCCTCCCGCCGCCGCCCATCCGTGTGACCAGCCCGTTTACGAGCAGTACGATTCCAACGAGGATTGCCCCGAGAAACATCGCGGTCTCGAAGCGGCCTTGTCTAGCCTCTAACTGGATGGCCGTCGTCAGATTTCGTGTGTAGGAGGTGCCGTCCGCGTAGGCGATGTTGCCGCCGACGATGAGCACCGAGCCGACCTCGCTGATCGCGCGGCCGAAGCCCGCGAGGATGGCGGTCGCGATGCCAAAACGGGCTTCCTTGATCACGACGAGCGCCACGTCCAAGCGGGTGCCGCCCATGACGTAGGCCGCATCGCGGACGTTCTCCTCGACGCTCGTCACCGCCGCGAGGCTCACGCCCGTAATCACCGGCGTCGCGAGCACGAACTGGGAGATGATCATCGCCTCGGGGGTAAAGACGAGATCGAGAAAGCCGAGCGGGCCGCCACTCGATAAGCCAAAGAGTACTACTAAACCGACGACGACGCTCGGAAAGCCCATTCCGGTGTTGATGATCGCCGTCACGAGGCTCTTTCCGGGGAACTGCGAAAAGCCGACGACCATCGCGACGGGCAGGCTAAACAGCGTCGAGAGCACAACTGCAACGAGGCTTACGTACAGCGAAACCCGGACGATGCTCGCGATGTAGTTCGTCTCGAAGGGAAGCTCGACGAACAGCGCCGCGAGAACTTCTGTGATCATTACTCGTCGGTGTCGACCTCGTCGGGGTCCTCTCGTTCTTCGGGCTGCCAGTCCTCGGGGACGTACTGCTCGAAGTTCGGGTCCTCCGAGAGCGCCTCGGGGAAGAAGAGCTGTTCGCCGTCGAGCTCGTAGCCCTCGATGATCTCCTGGCCCTCCTGGCTCGTGAGAAATCCGATATACGCCATCCCGAGGTCGTAGTTCCTGTTCTCGTGGACAGCGGGATTGGCCGCGATGATTCCATATGGGTTCGCGAGGATCTCGGGACCGCCCTCGACGGGACCCTGAACGTGGATCACGAGTTCGATTTCATCTCGCTGGGAGATGAACGTCCCCCGATCCGCGAGCGTGTACCCGCTCTGTTGGCTCGCCTGATTCAGCGTATCGCCCATCCCCTGTCCGGTTTCGAGATACCACTCGCCGCCGGGGTCAGTAGGAGAAGCCTCCCAAATTTCGAGTTCGGCGGTGTGGGTTCCCGAGTCGTCGCCTCGCGAGGCGAAGATTTCCTCGCTTTCCGCAATTGCCTCGAACGCCGCGACCGCGTCGTCTTCGCCCTCGTCGCCGGACTCCGTCGAGCTGCCCGAGGGATCGGACGATCCCTCGCTGACCCCCGCTGGATCGTCCTCCGGGCCGACGATGATGTAGTCGTTGAACATCAGATCCCGGCGGTTGACCCCGTGGCCCTCCTCCAAGAACTCGTCTTCCTGGCCACGGGCGTGGACCATGATCACGTCGGCGTCGCCGCTTCGTGCGGTTTCGAGCGCCGCGCCCGTTCCTTGTGAGATCGCTTGTACCGGTGTGCCAAAGCGATCCTCGAAAGCGGCGTTCACCTCGTCCAACAGCCCGGTATCGTAGGTGCTGGTCGTCGTCGTCAACACCAGCTCCTCGCTCTCGATGCCGGCACCCGATCCGCCGCTTTCGCCGTTCTCCCCGTCATCGGAGAACATCCCGGTACAGCCGGCCAGTCCAGCCGCCGTTGTCCCCCCGACGAGCCCGAGAAACTCGCGCCGTTGTGTCGACATGGATATATCGTCTGTAGCCGGATTCTTAACTGTTGCTAATTCGAGCCACGGACGTTACCGAAAACAGTTTCTAGCGAGCCGTCGGAGATTCGTGGATCGTCCGGTGTGATGTCAGAGATCGCGCTCAGGGGCGGGAAAAACAGCGATTGTGGCTGATCCGCCGTCGCTTGGGAACATTGATTGATCGGTAGCGCAACCGATTATCGTTTCTTCTGCCGGACCCGATTTCCGTTTTCACCCGTCCTATAGTGCCGGCGACGATGTCGTCCGGAACGGTTCCTGGCGACTCTCTCGAGCGTTCCATCCGATGGTAGACGGCTGGTATGGGCTCCCGTACTGACGCCTCCTGATCCGATAATCGTGATATTCAATCCGACATAATGTTTACCACGCATACGGCCGTGGTCTTCGACGGAGGATTCTACCAGTATGATCGACACGATCGAACTCGAGACGGCGAAGGAGATAATCGAAGCAGCTGAAGGGAAAGCAAACGAGATCGGCGTTCCATCGGTGATCACGGTCGCAAATTCGGAAGGAAACCTCATCGCTCAACACCGGCCCCACAACCCCAATCATGTTCGGATCAATGGCCAACTCTTCCAGAATCTGTTCGACGGAGTTGACAGATTGAGAATCTCTGACAACCAGTTCAATTTTATCCTTTTCAGAAAGGGTTAATTGGTTGAAAGCCAGTTGAATGCCTTGCAGAACCTGTTGACCCGCCAACGCCCTTTTCCCGGACAACGGCAATACGGCCCCCAGCTTAAGACTTCTCTTTTTATTTTTCCGGGCCATGGACAAGGCCTTTTCCATGACTTCTTTTTGCGCGTGCTCAGGAAACCGCAATAAAAAGTTCTCAAGGTTAATCAAATAATTATGAAAATCCCTTTCCAACCTGAATATTGAAATCAATTTGAGAAGTATCAAGTCCCCC
>JADFQH010000101.1:0-6186 GCA_022561895.1 Methanobacteriota archaeon
GAAAGGGGATCGAGCGCGGACGAAAGTGGGTCGAACAGCAGACGGGTAGTATGGAGGTCCGTGGCGGCGATTATCCGGTCTCCAGGACGGGTGAGGTGTCGGCTGTTCTCTTGCTTTCGGGGATCAACGACGTTCCTCGCATTCGGGAACTCCAGCAGATCGCCGTCGAGGCACAGGACAACATCGAGGAGATCCGCGAGGAGAGCGATATGAATCTCGAACAGCTAGTGAACGACGACGGCGACGAACTCGACCCGCTGTTCTGATTTCGACTGCCAACCCCGCTTCTTATTAGCACCCGTCGCCGACCCGCGAGCGATGCGCGTCGTCGTCCCCTTCGCCACGAACGAACCGAAAACCCGGCTTGCGGGTCTACTTACTCCTGATGAACGGATCGAGTTCTCGCGAGCGATGCTCGACGATGTTTTGGGGGCGGTCTGCGAGGCGGGCGTTGATCCCGAGGTGCTTGCGACGGCTCCCCTCGATGTGAACGTGCCCGTTACTGTCGATGAGCGCCCGCTCAGCGAAGCGGTAAACGGGGCGCTCGATTTCGATCTCGAAACCGCAACGGCGATCGTGATGGCCGACCTCCCGCTCGCCACCCCTGAGGTACTCGGAACACTGTTCGAGACGCCCGGCGACGTGGTTCTCGCGCCGGGACGGGGTGGCGGGACGAACGCGATTATTTCGCGCCATCCCGACTTTCGCGTGGATTATCACGACGGATCCTTTCTGAAACACCGCACAGCGGCAGCAGCACTCGGTTTGGTTGGGATTGTTGATTCCCATCGTCTCGCGACCGATATCGACGAACCCGCGGATCTGGTCGAGCTGTTGATCCACGGCGAGGGGGCGGCCGCCGACTGGCTGTTCGATAGCGGGTTCGAACTCGTTCGAAAAGAGAGTCGGCTCGGTATCGAACGAAACTAAACGGATATTCTGATTTGCTGGGGCTTCTCGATAGAAGGGGTACAGAACGGAGGGCTTATACGCTGGGTTCAATCCTGTCGACTCCACCCTTTCTTGCACATAACTGGGAGCACGGCGGTGTACTCTCGCTCCTCGAACGACATGGTTACGTCAACTGACCGCGGCGTCGCATCGACAACCGCCTCGAACTCGACAGCAGGTTCATACAGCAGCTCTCCCTCCCGTGAATACCCTCTGCTGTGGTTGACGATCGGGCCGAGATTGACTTCTCGATCAAATTCGGAAGGATCGGCTGCCCGTTCGCTTCGCCCTTCATCGAGATCGTCCAGTTCGACGACACCGACGCCAACATCGACGCCATCTCCCAGTACTCCCGCGTCGTCCAACCCCGTCCGAACATGGTCTGCGGCGGCCGAGGTCGCTCGTCGAGTCCCCCATTCGTCGAACGACATCTCGTTCGTCCGTCCAGAATCATACCGTATCCGGACGCGATCCTCGTCTTCGAGATACTCGTAATCGCGCTCCGGCGTCGCTTCGATCGAAACTACTGCCGTGCCACCGAGGCGATTGATCGGCTCTACGTCCGGTTCGAAACCCCGCTGATCGCTGTTCGTACCGTCCGTGTTCCCGTTGTTCGTGCCGTCTTTGCCGTTGGTTGTCGCGGTTTCAGAACGGGGACGGTCACCGAGACAGCCACCGGCCGCGGAACTGACTAGAATCCCAACGCCACCGAGGAATCTACGCCGATACATGGTGTGCATTATATGTCTGATAACAAGTATTTTTGGGCGAGTATACCGAAGCGCCGAAGTCGATCAGAAGTGTACAGACTTACCGTCACTCGAACGTGAACCAGTGATTGAAAGGCCTACTGCGGAGTCTATTCGTGCTGGCCGATCACCTACGGAGATGGTGAGGACACCCCCGTTAGGATCGAGGACCTCGGCCACTCCCTCTCATGGGGTTGTCCGTCGTTGTTCCCCAACGGGAGGCGAGCTGTATATCACCCGAACGAGATTCTACCACGTAGTTTGACGTGGTATCTCCTTGCTCTGCGGTCGATATCGAACCGACCGTCGAGGTCTGGATTCTCAACGGATATGGGCAGCTGTTGTGGAGGAACACTCGGCAAGCAGCCGGATGTAATCCGGCGATACCCATTGGTCTGCCTTACTGTTGTGCTCCGGTGGCGATGCTCAATCGCGGTAGGCTCGCGTTGTATAAGAAAGCTTATTTTTGGCCGAACCACACCGAGAAACATGCTCGATTCGATGGTACCGGAGGTCTCCTATCCCCGGTACTCGAACCGCCAGCTCGCGGCGATCCCGCTGGCACTTCTTGCGATCTCGATTCTCATTATTGCGGGCACGTGGGCCACCACGGGTATGCCGGTCAACCCCGGCATCGACTTTACCGGAGGAACCGAACTCCAGATCGAAACCGACGTATCCGAAAGCGAGATCGAAGCCGCCTTCGAGACCGAACCCGAATCCATCCAGCCCATCGCCGCTCAAGAAAACGAGTATATTATCACCTTTCAGTCGACTGATACGGCTTCAATCGAATCACAGGCTACCGATGCGGGCTTTGGCGTGACTTCGATATCGAGTACGTCTGCGGCCTTCGGCGCTGAAACCCAGCTGCAGGCCGTTCTCGGCGTTGCCATTGCCTTCGCCGGGATGAGCGTCCTCGTTGCGCTCATGTTCCGCTCGTTCATCCCCTCGATCGCGGTGGTTCTCTCCGCATTCAGCGACATCGTCATTCCCGTTGCCCTGATGAACCTCTTTGGAATCCAGCTTTCGTTGGGAACTGTCGCCGCCCTGTTGATGCTCATCGGCTACAGCGTCGATTCGGACCTGCTCCTCAACAACCACATCCTGCGTCGGCGCGGTGATTTCTACGATAGCACCTACCGGGCAATGCGCACCGGGGTAACGATGACACTGACGGCGATCATCGCCATGCTCGTGATGACGGTCGTCGCGACGATCTTTGCGATCCCACTGTTGCCCGCGATCGGGTTGGTGCTCGTTTTCGGCCTACTTGCCGATCTGATGAACACCTATCTGCTCAACGTGAGCCTGCTTCGCTGGTATAAGTTCGAGGGGATCGCGCGATGATCGGTAAGGCGAAAAAACACTGGCGGATCACCCTGCTCGTCGTACTCGTTACGATCAGCGCGCTGTTTCTCTTTGCCCCGCAGTTCGGTCCCGACGACGGTGCGGAGGTCGAAGGCGAGGACCCGGTACTGGACACCGGCGTTACGAACCTCCAGTTCGGGCTTGAGCTATCAGGTGGCACTCGCGTACGCGCCCCGCTCGCCGGTCTCACCGCCGAAGGACTCGATATCGACGCCGGCCAAGAGGCGGAAATCGAATCGGAGATCGCAGAGGAGTTGGATATCAACAGCCGCGATGTTCGTGTAACTCCCGGCGAGATGGAAGAGGAGGGAACGATCGAGATCACGACCGACGCGGTAAGCGAAGAGGAGTTCCTCGCGGCGCTTCGGGCGTCCGGCGCGGATTTCGATGTCGATGAAGAGAACATCCGCCAAGGCGTAACCGAAGAGACCGTCGACGACGCCGTCGAGGTCTTAGAGGACAAGATCCAACAATCACCGTTTGCGACCGGTGATGTCCAGAAATCCACCTCCTCGACTGGCGAGCATTTCATCGTGGTCGAAGTGCCCGGACAGGATCGTGAGACGGTGATCGACCTGATCGAGGATCGCGGATTCGTCGAGGTCTACGCACACCACCCGACCGATGATGGCTATGAGCAGACTGCTGCGATCCAGCCCGATGATATTCAGTCGATCGGCAACCCCGAAGAGGACGATACCTACGGCCCGCACGTCCCCATCACGCTCTCCGAGGAGGGTGCCGAGAGCTTCTCCGAGACGATGATCGAGACCGGCTTCACCCAAGAGGGATACGACGCCTGTGCGTGGCCCCGCGACGAGGAGGGTGAGTTCGAACAGGACCCCGACGATCCGGGCTACTGTCTGGTGACCGTCGTCGACGGCGAGGTCGTCTACACCGCGAGCCTCGGCGAGGATCTCGCGGCGAGCATGGAGTCCGGCGAATATCTCGACGACCGGCGATTTATCATGACCGGTCAGTCCATCGAGGACGTGCGAAACCTGCGGGTGAATCTCCTTGCGGGCGAGACGCCCGCCCCCCTCGATGTCGAGTCGGGAACCCAGTACTACCTCGAACCCGCACTGGCAGAGGACTTCAAGCTCTACTCGCTCATCACCGGCTTCATCGCCGTGCTCGCCGTTTCCGGTGTGGTCGCCGCCCGCTACAGCCGCCCGCGGATCGCCGGGCCGATGATCCTCACCGCCGCCGCCGAAGTCTTTCTCTTGCTTGGCTTTGCCGCTCTCGTCGGGTATCCGCTCGATCTCGCGGCCATCGCGGGCTTCATTGCGGTGGTCGGAACAGGAGTGGACGACCTGATCATCATCGCGGACGAGATCTTACAGGAGGGCGATGTGAGCACAGGAAGAGTGTTCGAGAGCCGGTTCAGGAAGGCCTTTTGGGTGATCGGCGCGGCGGCGGCCACGACGATCATCGCCATGTCGCCGCTTGCCTTCCTGAGCCTCGGCGATCTCTCGGGCTTTGCGCTCTTTACCATCGTCGGCGTCCTGATCGGTGTCCTGATTACCCGACCGGCCTACGGCGACATCCTCCGGATCCTGCTGACCCGGTGAACTCCCTCCCCGTACCTGCCGTTAAAACTCCGCGAGCGTCTCCTGTGCTTCGGCCGCGAGCACGTCCTTCGAGGTCTTCCACGATGTTCGCGCGCATGCGGGAAGCTCGCCGAACTCCGCGACGTAGCTCGACAGGAACGTTCTCGTGGTAGGATCACTCGGATAGCCACTGCCTACCTCGCCGTACTCCGGTTCCAACGCACTGATTCGGCTATCTCGTTCAACCTTCGCGACGATGCTCGCCGCGCCAACGATCGAATGAACCTCGTCCGCACCGTGCTCGCCGGTCAGTTCAACGGCTGGCAGTCGCTCACTGACTCGGCGGACGAACCGCGCGGCGTCCACGTCCGCCGCGTCACAGATCCCCTCCATCCCCGGTTCGACCACCTGTCGGGCGGCCTCGGCGTGAGCACCGACAGTGAGCAAGTTCATATCGGTTTCGGGTGCGTCGATCCGCGTCGGTTCGACCACCGCTATACCGAGTTCGATCCGCTCGTCCTCGAACATCGACTCTGCAAGCGTTTCCCGGCGCGCGGGCGCGAGCCGCTTCGAGTCGTCGATTCCTTCGGGGAGGGCCGACTCGTCGGGGACGGACACGCAGGCGGCGACCATCGGTCCCAAAACGGGTCCTTTGCCCGCTTCGTCGATCCCGAACACACGCGTTGCTCGCACGCGAGAACGAAATAGATGGCGACTCTCCGGGGGCTACTCGCGGACGTCCATGAGATACGCCGGGTCGTCGAACGGCTCCTCCTCACCCTGCACGTCGATCACATCGAGGGCCGTGACGACGCTGTTCGTTCCGACTAACACGGCAAGACTCGGTTCAGTCCGGCCGTCGTCCCCACTGACGAGCTCCTTGACGTAGAGTCCGCCCGCGCCGTGAACCGTGAGTTCTGCGTGCGTCGGGTCGTGGAGTTCGCCGCTCATTTCGTAGACCTCGCGCACTCGAGTGAGATCCGCCCGGCGATGGGCGACTCGTTGTGGGGTGTCCTGTTCGATCGTCGCACCATCGAGAGCCGCGAGGGCGTTCTCGAAAACCTCGGGTTCGACCGGCTCTGCGAACTCGACATCCATTCTGTAGGTCTTGCTCGCCTCGAGGCTCTTTACCCGCTCTACCATCTCGTGGGTCGCAAGTTCCAAACCAATGACCTCGACCGATCCATCCGCGTGTTCGTTTATGTCGGCTTCGAGCGCCCCGACATCGGGCGTGCGCTCTCTCGGGTGTTTCACTTCGACGGCAAACGGGCGACCCGATTCGAGCATGCGCGCGTCGACATCCTCCCGACCCGCGCCGTGAAAGACGCCCTCCTCGCCGTCCATCGCCGAAACAACGGATGGAACGGTAAACCCCTCGACGCTCTCGTCGTACAGGTAGCCCGACCCGCCACAGTACTCACACGGCTCTTCTCCCCCTCCGGGTCCGAGCTGTTTGCCACTTCCGCCACACTCCCGACAGGGCCACTCCGTCTGGGGAATATCGCGTTCGAGCTTTCTGTATCTTCCATAAACGAACGCCGGGTTGATCTGGAAATCGACCGCGT
>JADFQH010000101.1:6208-7033 GCA_022561895.1 Methanobacteriota archaeon
CGGGACCCTCGCCTTCGATGGCACAGAGCGCGAGCACGTCAGGGCGCTCGAAGTCCACTGCCGTACCGGTGGCTCTCCCCACTCGTTTTCCGACCTCACGGTTGCACTCCGAGCGAAAGGACTCGCCCGCCTCGTCGGGGAGGTTCGCCGTCTCCCGGAGGAGGCGTTCGTTCTCCTCGATCAGCGGCGAGACGCGTGTTCCGACCTGATAGGTCGCAAAATCGATACCATTGGCCTTTTCGACGACCCGTTCTGCGAGGGTATCGAACGCACCGCTGTAGCCCTCACAGATCCAACAGTCCTCGACAGCGGGAGACTCGTAGGGTTCGTCGTCTTCGAGGGAGAGCGCCGTCCGGAGGGCGGTTCCCCGCTCGTCGTTGGTTAACCCGAAACTCCGATCCGCGAACACTCGTCCGAGACAAGCGTTACAGACGGGGTCCTGTGCGACGATTGCTCGCGTGTCTTCGAGAACGGTCATCGTACCGCCTCCGTGTCGTGCTGATCTGCGACACCAGTTGGATGGACGTGTCGCTGTCTCTCGACGATCTGCATGCCAGATCTTCAGTACGAGCGGCTAAGGGCCTGACGTTTTCGCTCGATCAGGGCCAGTAATCCGATAGTATATGGCCCGCGAACGGCGAGAGCGCGCATGCGCCAGTTCATCGTTTCGGGCCACGACGTTCCGACGACACCCGAGTTCTCCCTCGACGATCTCGCCGGTGGCGCGGGTCGTCTCGACGTGCTCTGTCGGTGCGTTTCATCGAGTTTCTTCCTCTCGCATGCGATCCGCGAGGAGGTTCGAGTCTTTCTGGTGCTCGCCGATGA
>JADFQH010000101.1:7043-9240 GCA_022561895.1 Methanobacteriota archaeon
AGTTTGCGATCCGGTTCGAGGGGAGCGAACTCCGGCGGCTCAACCCCGACGAGCGAAGCACCGCTGCGCTCATCAGAAAGGCTCTCTCCGAGCGCGAGGAAGCCATCGGCCATATGGAGGTCGAGACCTCGCCTGGTGTCTATCTCTCCCGGCGTGGATTCGAACCCGTCCTCGAAGGCGTATCAGGAACGGTGATCCAGCTCCACGAAGGGCGAGATCCAGTCGTCGAGATCGAACCGCCTGAAAAGCCCGTTTTTGTCCTCTCGGATCATCGGGATTTCACTGAGCCAGAGGTCGAGTTGCTCGCGGAGAACTCCGACGAACAGGTGCGGCTCGGACCCGAGCGCCTGCATGCAAACCACGCGATCACGGTGGCGCACAACTGGCTCGACACGGAGGGTTTCGTACGCTACTGAGGGGTCGTTTCGGAACGCTTAACAACGCCACCGGCTTTCTCTCGGAGTGCGGGCCGGTGGGGTAGCTTGGTATCCTTCGGCCTTCGGGTGGCCGTAACCTCAGTTCGAATCTGAGCCGGCCCATTTTCCCGCAATTCGGCTCCTCGCTTCGCTCGTCGCATGAAATTGCGGGAAAATGCATCCAAACAGATTCGAATCAGCAAGTCACAGCCCGCGCAGTCCCATCGTCGGCGATAGTTTATGTGCGTGTGTACACAAACACAGTGTATGGGAACGAAGACGATCGGTCTCGACGACGAGGCCTACGAACGCCTGAAGGCCCAGAAGCGAGAAGGGGAAAGCTTCAGCGATACGGTAAAACGGATCACCGACGAGGTCGCGACCAACTGGCGACACGGGTTCGGAAGGTACAGCGGCGAGGAGGGCGAGCGATTCGAGCGGGCGGTCCGTGAGTCCCGCGAAGGACTGAGCATTGGCCTCACGAAGCGCCAAGAGCGAGTGAACGAGATCATGTGCGGGGTCGACGGAGACGATGAAACTCCTCGATAGCACGTTTCTCGCCCACTACGCCCGTGGTGCCGACGCGGTTTCTGCGTACCTCACCGAACACGAAGACGAACAGTTCGCCACCTCGACGATCAACGTAAAGGAGATCGCGGTCGGCGCGCATCTCATCGGCAACCCGACGCTTGAAGAGATTCTCACCGATTTTGGATGGGTAGATATCCGTCCTTTCTCGGCCGAACACGCGTATTTCGCGGGCGAGATCGAAACACAGCTACAGGCTGATCCCGAGATCCGCCAAGACCGGATCAACTCCCTCATGGGCGATATTCTCATCGCGGGTGTCGCGACGGCATTTGAGGCACCCGTCGTTACGCGCAACGTTGAGGACTTCAAGCTGTTCGATAACATCTCCGTTGAGACGTACTAAATCGCAGTGTAATCCGCACTTACAGCGTTTTCACGTACTTTCGGCGCTTGTAGAGGTAGTACGGCGAGAGGACAAGCGAGAAGAATCCTGCCGTATATAGCACACCAAGTCCCAGAAGCACGTAGCGCCACGTTTTGGGTTGCCACTCCGTATCGAGCAGCCTCACCTGACGGGCATCCAGCAGTAGCACGGGAAGGTAGAGAACGCCCGCAAACACCTGTGCGGCCCAGAACAGCGGCGATTCGAGGCCGGTAAACGAGATCGCCGAAAGGGCCACTACGAGTGCGGGAGTCGCTCCGATGAGATGCCACCAGCTGATTCGGGGCTCTACCGTCGGTGTGTTGATGTCTGCGTGCGCCATACCAAATAATATACATTAATAATATTAAACTTTTCTGCTGACATGCGTCGGCGATCGCCTCTCACCCGTTCCGAGAGAGGAGCGTTGATAGGCGTGCGGTGTAATCGTGTGGCAATGACGGTCCGGAGCGACCTCGTCCGTGGCGTCGGTCTCGATTCCGAAACTCGGTGTGCTCACTACGACTCGCCGCGGGACGTGATCGCGATCCGGTTTGCCTGCTGTGGCGAGTTCTACGCCTGCTACGACTGTCACGCCGCCCGCGCGGACCACGACGCCGAACGCTGGCCCGCGGACGCCCGCGAGGAGCGTGCGGTGCTATGTGGGGTCTGTGGAAACGGGCTGATGATCGCCGAATACCTCGACTGTGGGCATCGCTGTCCTGCGTGCGACGCGGCGTTCAACCCCGGCTGTGCGAACCACTACCACCTCTACTTCGAGGGCGTGTCGCAAGCTTCTGGTCGCGAGCGTTCGTAGCCCGCGTATGAC
>JADFQH010000102.1:0-4203 GCA_022561895.1 Methanobacteriota archaeon
TCGTCATCACGATGGGATGGGGACTAGCCGTCTTTGCAGGGGTTCTGGTCAGCAAGGACTTCAGCGGCGCGCACCTGAATCCTGCGGTGACGCTGGGTTTGGCTGTGGCAGGTAAGTTCCTCTGGGCAAAAGTGGCTGTGTTTATTGCTGCCCAACTTCTAGGAGGCGCCACGGGAGCGTTGTTGGTCTGGCTGACCTATAAGGATCACTTTGACATCAGCACCGATCAGGGGTCCATTCTAGCCGTATTTGCCACGGGCCCCGCGATTCGCAAACCCATCAGCAACGTCATTTCAGAGGCCATTGGGACATTCGTCCTGGTGTTCGCCGTGCTATATATGGCTGGTCCAACAGTGACTTCAGGAGCCGCTGAGATCAAGGTGGGCATGGGGTCGCTGGGCGCCCTCCCCGTCGCCTTGATCGTCACATCTATCGGTCTATCCCTAGGAGGGACGACCGGATATGCCATCAACCCCGCCCGCGATCTGGCGCCACGTCTGATACACGCATTGGTACCCATTCAGAACAAAGGCAATAGTGATTGGGGATATGCCTGGATTCCAGTCGTCGGTCCCATCCTGGGGGCTCTACTGGCAGCCATCATCTACGCTACTGGGCCGGTTGTTTAGACTTTCTGGCTCGCGTGGAGAATCGGTGGGTAGCGTCAGGCTCAGTAAGCACTCGCTGCATAGGCCTACTGAATCATTTCAAGCACGGCGTCGACGATGGCCTGAGGCTGCTCCCTGGGAATGTTGTGACCGGCTTGTTGGAGTACCGTGAGTTTTCCTTGCGGGTTAGTCTCAATCCACTTTCGGTACCGACTGAGCCGCGATGTGCGCGCCCAGGCGTGGTATGCCGCGTTTGTATTTGGGTCACCAAAGTCCGGACCGTTTGACGTGTTCGATTTGCCGGCAACTAAAAGGGTCACGGGGATATCCAACCGGGGCTGCCTGCGCACCACTTCCATGGATTCGAGGGAGGCGAACATCTCGAGACGATTCACCTTGGACATCAGGGCGAGCATTCCGTTGATTTGGCGGTTGCGCTTCGTAAACGCGTTCAGCCAGGTCTCCCGAGCTGCCGCCACCTGGTCGCCAGGAAGCTGTTCTAAGTAGGGTTCAAGACCCAGCATCGATTGGGCAGCCAAAGACCTCATGCGCGGGTGAGATCGATTTAGCGCACGCTCAACCCTTGGATAGCGCTGCCCCCAATGGTCTCGCAACCGGGATGTCACTTGCTCATTCGTGAAGGCCTGTTCAAACTCCATGGTGGGATCGACCAGGACCAATCCAACGACGTCGTCACCGTGGATTCCAGCAAACGCACGGACATAGAGCCCGCCCAAGGAATGACCGACCAGCAGATACGGGGGCTGGATGTCCAAGTGTCGCAAGGCTATTCGTAACTCGTGAACGATTCGGTCCGCCGAGCGCGGACGTGGTCCGGGTTGGGATCCTGACATGCCGGCCCGATGATAGCTTACCACCCGGGTCCTGCCCGAGAGTGCTTGACGCACCTCCGACCACGCGTCAATTGTCCCACCAAATCCAGATTCCAAGATCACTGTCGGCCGACCGTGATCCCCGCCCTCAACCAGCACTTCCAGTCGATGGCCTCCGGCGTCGACAGCTCGATGTCGTCGGACGCCTGACGGTGGAAGAAGAACAGCTTCGGGTTGACCTTTTCGCCTTCGAGGATCGAGCGTGCGTACTGCATCGTGTCCTCGGCCACGCTGTTCTCACCGATCGCGAAGGCCGTCGTGGTTTCCAGCGCCCAGGCGTCAGCGGCCTTGCGTTTTGGTAGGTTGGCGAGCATGGTGCGATGCGCCGCCTTTAGGCGTGGCAGCGTGAATCGATGAGTTTCATCAAAGTGCTCGAACGTGGTCCGGGCGCCGTCGCGGGCGTCCGGGGACGACGCCAGGGCGACCGCCTTCCCGTCGCCCTTGATCCGCATGATGCGCTCCAGGCCGATATCGAAGTCGCCCGCGAGCGGGCCTTCGGAGAGGATCGTGTAGAGCGCCGCGTAGGCCAGGTCCTCCGTCTGCTCTTCGGTGTATGCCACGAGCGGGATGTAGGGGTCGACGACGCCGCGCACGATGGGCTCGCCGTTGCTGAAGCCGTCGCAGCGTACCGGTGCATCTGGGTGCAGCTCGGCGGCGGCAATCCAGGCCGCGAGTTCGGTCTTGGCGAGTCCCTTGCGGAGCGAGAGACACACACGCTGGAAGCGCCGGCGGCCCGCCTTCGGGTGATCTTCGGGGTAGATCTCGTACATGCGGAAGATCAACGCCTGCTTCTCGCGGTCAATCTTTGCAGGTTGGCCGCGCAAGTCGCCGGGGCCGAAGATCACACTCGAAAGGCGATCGGAGGCGTGGGCGATCTCGTGGACGTTGTGCATCCCCTCGCCGTCCTCGATCTGGGGTTCGAGGCCGATCGCGCCGACTTCGAGGCCGGCGTTCTCCTCGACTTGGGTGAGGAGGTTCTCGACGGTGTGGATGTCGCTTTCGCCCTTGACCTTCGGAATGATGATGTCGTCGATATGCTCGCCGGCCGCGCTCACGACGTCGATCACGTCGTCGTACCACCATTCGGTATCGATACCGTTCATCCGGTAGGAAAGCACTTTGCCGCTCCAGTCGTGGCTCTGGGCGGCGTTGATCAGCGGTTCGCGCGCGTCGGGTTTCGCGTTCGGCGCAACGCTGTCCTCGAGGTCGAGAAACACCTCGTCGGCCGCGCTGTTCGAGGCGCTCTCCATGAAGTTCTCGTCGCTCGCCGGTGTCGCCAGTTGTGTCCGTCGCAGTGTCACATCGCTCATAGCTGGTTCACGTCCACTCGCTACTGAACGAGGCTGAGTGATAAAGATATCCCTCGAAACCCGACAGAAACGAATCCGGTCGGAGTATCAGTTCGGTTCATAGCTCTCGAACACGACCTATCCAGACAAACATCCATCTTTTGGAGGAGTAGAATACTAATCACTGTTTTCTTTCCGATATGGTGGTAACGTGTCTCTACTCCAGTGTCGAGTACCTTCTAAAAAGATAGTGACGATGAGTTCGGCTGGTCTGAACGCATTCTCTTCTGGACGGGATTTACTCGTCCGGCAGCTGAACACGCTGCTGGTTAGGTCGATTAGTAACCGGTCTACCGGAACAGTCGATCAGTTGTTCCATTTGCCAACTAATTCGTTCACTTCTGTTGAACGAACGTCTACCCTGTAGAACTATTAGGACCCCGCCGATACTCCTCATATGAGTATGGACGAGCCGACGACGGTGCGGGCGACGGAAACGAGCTTTCGGATCCTCGATGCACTCCGCGCGCTTGATGGGGCCGGGGTGACCGAGCTTGCGACCCATCTCGACCTCCCGAAGAGCACGGTCCACAACCATCTCCAGACCCTCCGGCGAAACGAGTACGTCACCAAGCACGGCCCCACGTACGATGTCGGCCTCCGATTCCTCCAGCTGGGCGAGTACGCACGCGACAGACGGGAGATCGCGACGATCGCCCCGCCCGAGATCGACAAGCTCGCCGAGGAAACTCGCGAGATGGCGAACCTCCTGGTCGAGGAGCACGGTCGCGGGGTGTTTCTCTACCGGGCGAAAGGGGCGGACGCCGTCCATATGGACACCCATGCCGGAAAACGGGTTCATCTCCACACCACCGGCTTCGGGAAGGCAATCCTCGCCCATCTACCTGACGAGCGCGTCGAAGCGATCCTCGACCGACACGGGCTTCCAAGCGTCACGCCGAACACGATCACCGACCGGGGGCAGCTTATGGCGGAACTCGAGGAGATCCGCGAGCAGGGGTACGCCTACGATGACGAGGAGCGCCTCGAAGGCCTCCGGTGCATCGCCGCTCCGATCGTGGTCGACGAACGGGTGCTCGGGGCGGTAAGCGTCTCCGGTCCCAAAAGCCGGATGGCCGGCGAGTGGTACACCAACGACGTCCCTGCGCTGACGATGAGCGCCGCCAACGTCATCGAGATCAACAGCACGTACTACGGCGCCCAAAAGCCCGCGACGTTTGCCAAGTGGCGTCGGGAGACGCCGGAGGGCTTCGTCTTCTCGGTCAAGGGCATCCGCTACGCGACGCAACGCCGCGTGCTCGCCGAAGGCGCCGAGTCGATGCGGCGCTTCATCGGCAGCGGCATTGCCGAGTTGGGCGACAAGCTCGGCCCCCTGCTGTGGCAACTGGCACC
>JADFQH010000102.1:4213-6347 GCA_022561895.1 Methanobacteriota archaeon
ATCCCGAAGCACTCGGCCTGTTTTGTCTGTAGATTACATAGGTACGAACGTAATACGGTTTCACTGACCGCCATATATTTGATATAGCAACATGAGATTTATGACCTCGTCACGCGGTCGTTACAGAAGTCGGTAGATGTTCATTTCGTACGTCTCGCGGACCCGATCACCCCAGTTGTGCGTGTAGGTGTCGATCACGTCGTCAGCGACGTCCCCACGGAGGTATTTGACGATCCCGCGTTCGCCGGTCTGGCCGCGGAGGTACGTGGTAAAAAAATGCCGGAAATAATGCGGCGTGACGTTCTCGCTTGCACCACCGCCGGTCCGATACCAACCCTGATCACGGGCGTGTCGTTCAACGGTGTGGTGGACCGTTTGTGCCGTGATTCGCTCACCCCATTGGCGTGTCGTGGTACAAAAGAGGGGCTCAGCCGGCGAGCGAGCGTCGGGTCTGACGGCCAACCACCGAACGAGCGTTTCGTGGAGTTCCCCGTCGACAGGGATGACGGTCGGTCGGCGGCGCTTGTTCGATTCTCGTCGTTCCTCACCGTTTGTCGTCCGCCCGCGGGCCGGTTCGGGCGAGACGTAGATCGAATCGGTTTTTCCGTGGAGTTGGGGACGGGGTTCGACGGCGATCTCGATGGCGTCGGTCGTGAGATGTATGTCCTGGAGGTCGAGATTACACAGCTCGCCGGCTCGCATTCCCGTCTTGAGGAGTGTGAGAATCAGCGCACGGGAGAGGGGATGGGTGATCCCCGTAACGAACGAACGCATCTCCTCGACGCTGATCTCCCGGCGCGTCGGGTCGACGTCGATCGATTCGTCCATCTGCTCGACGACGAGCGCCATCGGGTTCTCCTCGAACTCGCCGATCTGGGTCATATACGAGTAAAACCGGTGGAGATACGAAGCGTACGTCGCGAGCGTGCTTTCGGCTACCTCGCCGCGCTGGCCGTGGATCCAGGCCATGCACGTCCTGTGTGTGACCTCCGAGAGGGAGTCAGCTCGCGGGTACTCCTCTTGGATGAAGCGCTCGAAATCCCGGAGAACGCGCTCGTAGGCCCCCTGGGTGCGTTCGGTCTTTCCCTGGTACTCGATGTCCTGGAGGAAGTACGCGATCGGATCGCTCCCCTCGTCCGAGCGAACCGTGCTCATGGTCGCTCGTTGAGGGTGTACCCGCCGTCCCGGCCGCTGTAGCGTACGCGGTTCTCCTCCTGAAGGGTTTCGAGGGCCTCGTCCAGACGGTCCTCGATGTCGTCGGTCAACGCCGCGACGAGCGCCTCCCACGGGAGCGGGTCGGACCCGGCGAGGACCGATTCGATTCGGGTTTCGAGATCACGATCGGCCGGCGTTTCCGTTGCTTCGGACGAGCTGTCGGCCGATCCGCCGGTCGGTTCGAACCCGCTTCGACCTGCCTGTACCATCGTCCGCAGGAACTCGCTTTGGCTCATCCCCAACTGGTCTGCGTGATCGACCCAGATTCGTTTCTGGTACGCGGGGACATGCGTCTTCACAATAGTGCGGTCGGTCTCTCGCTCTTCCGACATATGCGCCACATCACACCCCACCTACTTCAATTTGTGCCACTAATCAGAATAACTCTCCTTATTTTCCTATATAGCACTCTACTACGCGCCGTTGAAACTTATTATACTGGTTTTTAGCACTCACTAGGCCGACTGTAAGCACCAACTATCGAAATAAAACTTTCGCCGAGACAGGTCGCATCGATTGCGAGTGGTTCGGCGAGGTAATGTTGCAACCCCGTCTTCGGGGCGCTACCCTGGGGGGTCAGACCCGACAGACCACCAGTCTCTCGCTACGATTTTTGACTCCCGTACCATGCCGCAATTTCGTCGTTTTCTCGGAATGGTACGATCATCGAGGCGTTCGTCACGTGGTACCGCCGGTACCACGGGGCATGACATGGTGGCCGGAACAAGCGGTAGCGCCGTTCCGGCAGTGCGCACCCCTTTGCGCACCGGGCAGGCGTAGCCTGACGGCTATTGCCAACAGCTATCAGCCCGCAGCTAGTAGCTTTCTTACTAAATTGTCAATGAACGTGCGGCGACTGCTGGAAGTCGCTACGGGCCATTGTAGCAAAATGTGGCAACAATTCAAGGTGCAGAAATGG
>JADFQH010000102.1:6357-9227 GCA_022561895.1 Methanobacteriota archaeon
GAGGTCGGCTACCGAGGTTGAAGACAACGATCGGGGCGAGAAACGCACCATCACGGGTTCGTCGGACTCGTTGCGTGAATGAGAACACAATCGGCTATTCGTACTGTCTATGCAGCCTCGCTACGATGGGCCGGCTTTGATAGCGGTGGAGTCGCCGGTGCGATGCGAGATCGTTCGTCGTGACCGTAGAATGCGGGAGGCGAAACGACAGTTGACTATGACCTCTCTCGCCTAACGAAAGCAACGCCTTTGACCGGCGTCGGTGAAATCGTTCACGACGTTTCCGAACCCAATATACGACCTGACCACGAGGACATAAACTACATCACGCTATAGAAAGTTCGCAATGCCGAACGACCGAGCCGGCGTGGATCAGGTCACGAGGAGATGGTCGTCCCGCGGTTCGTACAGCATCCCCTCCATTCGCAGTTCGCGAATCTCCTCGAGGGTCTCTCCGATCGTCGCGCCCCGCTCCCCCAGCGCGACGGTCACCGCGCCGATCGGAACACTGTCGCCGAGTCGTTGCTCCAACTGCTCCAACTGCTCCAACGCACCGATAACCGAGACGATGCCGTCGCTCGGAACGACACGGTAGTCGTCGTGATCGGGCGGTTCCCATTCGAGGTCGTGGCCGGTCACCGAGCGATGCCGGCGGTAGAACGCTACCCCGTCGTTTGGAGTATCGACCTCCTTGTAGACCGCACAGTCGGGACAGGTGACGACGAGCTTCGCGCGGTTTCGCTCGGTCATCGTTCCGATCGGTGGCCCGTACGAGCGATCGGCGGAAAACTGTTACAACAGTCCTTATCACGCATCGTAAGCCTCCTGGGCGAGCAAGTGGAGCCGGTGGACGGTGTGTTCGTTCGGGCCGAGCTGGGCCTGGGCGAGCGCGCCCGAGCGCAGTCCTTCGTACTGGCGTTCGACGAGTTCGAAGTCCTCCTCCTGGAGCTTGCGGCTCAGCTGGACGAACTCCCGTTCTTCCTCCGAGAGGTCAGGATCCTTGAAGTAGTAATCGGCGATCAGCTGGAACCGGCCCTCGTCGATCGGGTCGATGATATACGTTCCATATCCGTCGGCGTTGCCGTACATGTTGAGCGTGAAGTTCGGCCAGAAATAATAGAAGCGCGCCTCGCCTTCGACGAGCGCTTCCTCGGCTTCGACCCCCTCGTCGTGGGTGTAATGGAGCACCCAGTAGTGGTCGTCGACGACGAGTTCGGATTCGGCGAGCGAGATCCCTGTGATCCAGTCTTGGTGATTCGCTTGACAGTGGTCGCACTCGGAGTAGTTCCCGCTAAACGTTTTCCAGTTGCATTCGACCTCCGAGACGTACCGGCGGGCGAGCTGGTACTCCTCCAATGGAAAGGATTTGAGCTCCGCTTTCAGCGTGCCGGCCTGCTCTTCGAGCGCCATTGGATCGTGCGCGAAGTTGATGAACAACAGTGGACCGATCGAATCGAGATGCACTTCCCGTAGCCCGTTTTTCTTCGGATCGAGTTCGGGAACGTCCCCGTCCTCGAGGTCAGGGTTCATCCCCGCCGTCTCGAAGCTCTTCGGCGTGCTCCTGAGTTCACCGTCCAGCCCATATGTCCAGAGGTGGTACGGACACCGAATTCCGGTCATGTTTCCCGGATCGCTCATCGGGGTGTCCTCGACGATCTTCGAGCCGCGGTGGGCACAGACGTTATAAAAGGCCTGCACCTCGCCTTCCATGTCCCGAACGATGATGACCTGCTTATCCCCGACCTTTCGAGTGAAGTAATCACCCGGCTCTTCAATAGTACCGGCATGACCCGCATACACCCAGTACCGCGAGAATATCTTCTCCTGTTCCATCTCGTGAACACTTGGGTCAGTGAAGTAGTTCGCCGGAAGCGCGTTCGTTTCCTCGGTTATATCGGGACTGACTGACGAAGTCACGTCTGTCCCGTCGTTCCACCGCGTCATACGCACCCATACCACAGCCAGCTACAAAAAGTTGCTGGCACGGGCAGATAAACCGGTCGAAATACGACGGGCCGTAAGAAATACGTGTTTTCGAGGATGTTTCGATATTCCGAACCGGCGTTCGACGGGCTCCGGCGAGGATTTCGATCGTCGGTCGTTCGAGTTACATAGGTACTGCCGTAAAGGGTCGGTCCCGATCGAGGCCAAAGCGGGACAAACGCTGGCTCGAACGGGAGTTCGTTTCGATATTTCGAACTGCGAGTAGCGCGGCTCGACGGTAATATTACCGCCGTCGCTTCGTCCGTCCGAGCCAGCGTATCACACCCGAACCGTTTTGTACTCGTACCTTGCAGGAGCTACCATGCCAACCGATCGCGTTCGGAACGGGGTGAAAACAACCGAGCGCTCGTTCGCCCTCGTCGAGTACATCCAGCGCCGGGACGGGGCGACGCTCTCGGAGCTCGTCGCCGACCTCGGGCTCGCACGGGGACGCGAGCCCCTGTGGGGAAGGTCAGTACTGCGAGCACTTCTTCCACGGCGACTACTGCGTCGACATCGGGGTGCACGTGCCCTATCGCTTCTGCACCGATGAGCTGGCGGGCTACAGCCCGACCTGCGACGTCTGGGACGAGGGCGCCAGCAGCTACGAGATCGTCCGCAACGCCTTCAGGGACTACGAGGAGTACTGGCCTTTCTGGGGCTTCATGCGCGACAACATGATGTTCAATCCCCGGACGTACTCCTGGCGGGTCTACCGCACGTTCAAGCTCGGCCAGCGCCACCACCGCATATCGTGACTTTGAGGTGACCGAGATCACGCCAACCCTTTTACCGGCCCGGGCGGCGTCGCGTTGAATCCGCGCCACCGCGCCCTGGTGCGGGCGATCGCACCGATCGCGCTGATGGCCGTGATCTTCTTCTTCTCG
>JADFQH010000103.1 GCA_022561895.1 Methanobacteriota archaeon
TGTTGGCCGATCTCATTAGTCATCAGAAAACTCCGTGTCTACAAACTTTTGGACGCGCTAAGCAGATATTGCCTCACGTCGTCCGGGCGGTGGGCGTCGAGAACGATCTCGGGATTCAAGAGACGCGGCGTAAGGTCCTCGCGCCGGAACATGTGGATCGCGTCGGCGAGCAGCGTCAGCGATCCCGAATAGAGTGCGCCCGCGAGTTCGATCACGAAAAATATCGTGTTGATCAGAAGCGCAAGCGCGAGCGCACGCATGCCGTGGCCCCCGTGATCGTGGTCGTGTCCGTGACCGCTCATCGTCCTCGCCCCCGACGCATGAACGACCGTACGTGATCGGCGTGTATCAACTGACCGGCCAAATACCGCCCGAAAGTAGGGAGTTATTAATAAATCACTCGGTAGATATTATTACTCGCTCGCGAGCGGAAGTCGGAGGACGACCGTTGTTCCGGACTCGTCCTCGAAATCGATGCGTCCGCCGTAGGATTCAACGGTCCATTTGACGAGCCAGAGGCCGAGCCCGCTGCCGTGTTCGAGCTGGGTGATCTCGCGAGCACCCGAGAGGAGTTCGCGTTCGAGCTCCGGAATGCCCGGTCCGTCGTCGGCGATCCGGAGCTCGCATGTCGAGGCGTCGGTTTCGAGCGCTATCCACGTACTCGGTCGAGCGCCGTCGACGGTGGAACTGTGCTCGACGACGTTGTCGAGCAGGTTCGAGACGACAGTTGTGAGTCGGTGGTCCGCGGAGACCGAACACGATTCTGGAAGCTCGGTCTCGATATCGAGATCCTCGCAATAGCTCTCTACAACCGATTCGATCACCGAGACCGCGTCGATGCTCATCGAGCCGTCGCGGCGTTCGATCGTTCGTTCTAACATCGAGGCCTTCTCCGAAAGGGCAACGAGGGCGTCGGCCCGATCGACGAGGGTCGAGGCCAGCTGCCGACGATCCGCCGCACATTCGGCAGCGATGAGCTGATTTGCGGCGGCAGTCATGACGTTCAGCCCGTTTCGCAGGTTGTGGCGCAACACGCGATGGAGCACTCTGAGCTGGCGTTCGCGCTCTTTTTGCTCCGTTATATCGGTGTAGATCCCGAAGGCGTGGGTGTTCGCATCGAGACTGTATGGGACCCGGCGAAACAGGAAATGGCGCGTTCCTGTCGCCGTCTTCGTCGAAATCTCCTTCGTTTCTCCGACATCGATCGTCGGATCGCCGGCCTCTTCGGGGAGGGGCGATCCGACGAGTGAGTCGGGATCGTAGCCAAAGACTCGTTCGAAGGCGGTGTTCACGCTCTGGACGATCGGCGCTCGCTCCTCGAATGCGATCTCATCGACGGGATCGGGAAGCGTCTCGAACAGGTAGGTGAATCGATCTTGTTCATCGTCGAGTTCCCTTCGAGTGCGTTCGAGTTCGGAGATGTCCCGAACGACACCGACGGTTCCACGGAACTCCCCCTCAACGAGCAGCAGCGACAGCTCGATCTCGATTGGGATTTCGCCGTTCGCCCCCTCAATCGAACTTTCGTAGGTCTCACTCGTTCGGTCCGGATCCGAAAGCAACGTTCGAATAACCCGTTCTCCCGAGAGGATCTCCTCGGGTATCATCACCTGAGAGACGTGCCGACCGATTAGTTCCTTGCGGTCGTAGCCGAGCTGATCCGCGAGCGGCTCCGTCATCATCGTATAACAGCCCTCGGAATCAAGAACGTACAGCATGTCCTGAACCGTCTCGAAGACCGTTTCATACCGTCGAAGCTCAACTTCGCGTTCGACGCGATCCAGCGCGACACTCATGTTTTCGGCCAACAGCCGGACGAGCTGGAGGTCGCTCCCGTCGAACGATCCTACCTCGGTCGAACTGACCAAGAGCACGCCGTGGCTTCCGATCGGGACGTACAGCCCCGACTGGATCGGTGTTTCGGGGTTTTTCCGCCCGTCCTGTGTGTGCAGGTCGTTGTACAGACGCCCCTCACTCGTCTCGAAGGCGTCCCATGCGAGTGACTCCCGGCCGAGTGCCGGGGGGGCCGACCCGAGGACCGCTTCGACCCCTTCCGTCCAGACAACCGATTTCAGACGATCGCCATCGAGGAGGTGAACCCCGGCCAATGCATGGCCGAGGACGGCTTCTGCGGCCGCAAGCGCGCGTGAGCAGACCCGTTCTGTGGTTTCGGCGCTCACCATCTCGCGGGTCGCATCGTGAAGCGTCTCGATTCGCTGTGTTCGTTCGGCCCGATCGAACGCCGTCCGGGCGCTCGCGGTCAGCAGCTCCGCGATATGGATGTCCGTCTCGTCGAACGCCTTCGGCGTTACCGAGCCGACGACCAACACGCCATGGCCGCCAAGCGGCAGCGCCATCGCCGACCGGATCGGGCCGTAATCGAACGCATCCGCGCTGCGAACGTCGTCGTAGAGCCGCGGCTCGCCAACAGTGAACGTCTCGCCGGCGATCCCCTCCCCCTGCTGGTACGTCGGCGGCTCGCCGATCCGCTCGCGGGTGTAGTCCGTGACGGCCGTGGGGGCCAGGTCTCCGTCGTCGTTCGGAAGGTGAACGCCGTTGATATCGAAGCCGAGGATCGCCTCGGTAGCTCCAACGACCGTCATCGCGATCTCCTCGGCAGTTTCCACGCGCATGAGTGTCCGGTTGGTGCTGATCAGACTGGTGAGGGTCTCCTCGCGCTCTTTGCGCTCGGTCATATCCCGGAAGTACACCGAAAGCCCGTCTTCGGAGGGGTACGCACTCACCTCGAACCACGTCGAAAGCGGCGCGTGATGCTCCTCGAACGTCACCGCCTCCTGTGTCTCCATCGCACGGTGGTAAACGTCGTAAAATCGCTCGGTCATCGCTTCGGGGAACTCCTCCCAGACGTTTTCTCCGAGTAGCTCCGCAGCCGATCGGCCGAGCATCTCCTCTGCGTGTTCGTTGACGTAGGTAAATCGCCAGTCGGTGTCGACGGCGAAAAACGCATCGCTGATCCGCAAGAGCGTGTCTTCGAGCTGCTTTCGCGTCTCGCGTAGCTCCGCCTGCTGCTGTTTCCGGTCGGTGATATCCCGAATCGCACCGGTAAAGTACTGGCTGCCGTCGCTTCGGAACTCGCCGAAGGAGACCGCAACGGTGATCTCGTGACCCGCCCGGTGAGAGAGCGGTAGCTCGATATACTCCCAGTCGAGTTCGCGCTCGCCCGTTTCGAGATAGCGCACAACACCCCGTCTGTGTGCATCGTGCATCTCCTCGGGGATGAGCGAGAGAAGCGACTTGCCCCGAAGCTCGGCGCGCGCGTAGCCCGTAAGCTGCTCTACTCCCTCGTTCGCAAAGACGATCCGGCTCTCCGTATCGACCGCGAGGATCGCATCCCCGACGCTGTTTGCGAGCGTTCGAAACGCAGGCGTTCCGAGGCGGACTTCGGAATCCATCGTTGCACCGTCGATCCGGTCACACAGCGTCTCACGCGGCTCGTCGAGCGCCCCAAGCGCGAGATAGTCGGTCACGCCGGCGTCGATCACCTCGCTTGCGACCCGGCTGTCGTAACACTCGGTGAGGAGGATCACCGGCCGCGAGGCGTCCCGTTCCCGGATCGCTCTGAGCAGCGCCAGCCCGTCATTACTACAGTCCTCGGTCGCCACGACGAGCGGTCCTGAGTCGTGGATCGTTGAGTATGACTGTGGTCTGATCCGAACGTTAGTGGCCGCCGAGAGAACGGGGATAACCGGATCGCCCTCGGGACAGACCACCTCGATAGACACCATTCGTTTTCGGACTCTACTCGGGAAAAGTATATCAAATTTCCTAATAGAATCAATCGATATAATTGGCCGAGGGGAGTAAGCCCCCTTCTGTTCGTCCCGGCATTCGGCTAAGCGCCCGTACCGTGTGTCCGGACTACCGTAGCGACGTTCGTCGCGTGGTACGGGCTTGCACCGGCGAGGGTGGCCGTTCCATCCGTTCTCCGCCCTCATCGTTCGGTGGGTTCTACTGTCGTCAGTATCTCTCCCCCTCGTTACCTCGGGGTTCGCACACCGCATCACTCGGACGGAGTGGTTCGTTTCTGTTCCAGTGCCAGCGCTCTCGCGCTCCGGGCTTGCGCCCGGTCGCCTGTCCGGACGGTGGGGGGACTTTCCTCGTCTGCGTGCCTATAGGGTACGAAACGCGGGGCAGCGATGCCGCCCCGCGCTCGTTCACCCGTGCGGACACGCCACGGTGGCCAGGCTCCCTCTGCCGGTTTTTCCTACTCGCCTGTGAGGAATAATACTGTCGCCTGGAGTCCGCTGAGCGAATCGACGATTCGCGAGGTCCACAACGCGGGCGGTGTGGGAAGTCGTCGAAGATCAACGGTCCTTCGAGAGCCCATGCGAGCGGCGTTTCGCGTCCGCGAGCAGACACTGTTCCGGTCGGACGGATGCGCTCAGACAGCTACAGCTGACAGTAACGCCGTTGGCTCGGGAGATGTCTGACGCATCGGTCGAAACAGAAGGTTTCAAGTCCGATACGCACGATTCACACGTATGTCCGAGGCCCAGACCGTACGTCTCAGCTACGAAGACGGCCTTCGAGCCGTCGAGCTGGCGCGCGAATCGATCGAATCATACGTCTGTCACGGTCAACGAGAGCAGCCCGGAAGCATGCGCGAAGCTTTCTACCAACGAACCGGGGCGCTCGTCCGCATCGAATCGACCCGAGGGCGCGGCAGCCTCCGGGGCTGTGCCGGAACCTACCAGACCGACGATCAGCTGGGTCACGCCATCGTCAACGCTGCGATCACGGCCGCAAGCGAGGACTCCTGCGGGTCGGAGCTCAAGGCGACCGAACTCGACAGCGTAGCCGTCTCCGCCTGTATCGTTCGGGACGTCTTACTGACTGACGACCCCCTCGCGGATCTCGAACTCGGCCGTCATGGCGTCGCGATCGATGCCGGCGACCGAGGTGGCTGGCTCTATCCCACGATCCCCGTCGAAAACGGCTGGAGCGCCCACGAGTATCTCGATCGTGCCTGCAGAAAGGCTCGTCTCCCACCCAACGCGTGGCAGGACGAGGACGTCGTGGTCGTCCTCTTCAGCGGCGAGGTGTTCCGCGAGCGCGAACCCAATGGGAACATCGAACATCTCGGTTAGAACACGGCCGCGGCGTCCGTTTTTGACCGTTCTTTCGCCGCCTCCAACTCGAACTCACGGACGATCTCGCCGCTCTCGATCAACGGTTCGAGCAGCGCCTCGCCATCCGCGGGCCCGTCACGATCCGCAAGCCCGACGTGGTGGCCCCCATCGGGCGTTCTGTACACCTGCTTGACGCCGGGGAGTTTGCCACGTTTCGAGATCGCCTCGCCCTCAATCTCCACAATATCGAGCGCGAAATCGACCGGATCGGCGCTCGTGATCGCGCCGCCGACGCCGAACCCCTCGACGACATCCCGAAGCTCTCGGAGATCGTCGGGACCCAGTCCGCCCGAAGCGAAGATCCCGACGTCCTCGTGGCCACGCGAGTCGAGATGCCAGCGAATTTCTTTGAGAATGTGGCGGAAATCCCCACGACGCGAACCCGTCGTGTCGATCCGCACGCTGCTCAGATCCTCGCCGAGCGCGTCGACCGCCGTCAGCACCTCTTCGACCTCATCGGAAAACGTGTCACAGAGGGCGATGCGGGGGACATCGGGAGAAACGGCCTCGTCGAAGGCGCTGAAGGCCTCGGCCTGTTTACCGCGCCCGAAACAGAGCATGAGTGCGTGGGGCATCGTTCCGCTCGCTTTTTTTCCTACTATTTCGCCGGCAGCCACGTGGGAGATTCCATCGAGACCGGCAACCAGCGCCGCGCGCTCTGCGACCGGGGCGAGCATCGGGTGGAGGTGACGAGCGCCAAAGGAGAGGACCTGCGAGTCGGGTGCGGCACGGCGAACGTCGATGGCGGCGCTGAGAAAGGCGCTTGCCTGCGAGAGAAAACCCAAAATCGACGTTTCGAACCGGGCGAACTCGAGATACGGTCCCTCGATCCGCATGACCGGCCCGCCGTCGAACAGCCACCCCTCGCGGATGGCAGAGGCATCGAGGTCGCGTCCCGCGAGGAGGTGGGCGACGTCCGAGATGCCGGCGAAGGCTTCGAACTCGTTGGTAGGAAACTGGTCGGCGGTCACCTCCGCGACGACGTGGGGATTCTTTTCCGCGTGTTTGAGGGTGGTCTCGGTACGGAGGAAGTAGGCGTCGGTGGCCGAGCCATCGAGAATTGATTCGGGCGAGAGCGTCTCGAAGGGGTTGTCCATGCCCCGCTTCGGGGGGCTACCTCGAAAAAACCAGGTGGTTAGCGCCGTCGCACCAACAGGTACGCGGCCACAGCGAGCGCCGCGAGCGCGATGCCCACACCGAAGCCGGGCAGCTCGTCGCTCTCGTCGTCCTCTTCGGATTCACCCGTGTCCTCATCCATCTCGTCGGGTTCGGGAACACTCTCGCCAGTGCCGGGCCGGGCGTCTTCGGAGATCTCGGTGAGCGAATCGATCTCGGGCGCGTGGGTGATCGCCACGGTGTCGTCTTCGATACTGAGGTGATAGGCTCCCTCGTAGCCACCCTCGCTGATGACGTAGGTGTCGCTCTCGACTCGCTCGCCGTCCCAGTAGTCGAGGAGTTCGTCGAAGCCGCTTGCGAAAGTCGCGGCGTCTCCGGGAGAGTCCCACGCGAGCGCCCAGACGTAGCCGACCTCCTCGCCGTTGCTGTAGGCGTGGAACCGGTCGCCGTTCCAACCAGTGGCGTACTCGTGGCCGTAGTCGAACGCGCCGTATGGCGGTGGGTCGCTCTCGTAGGTGAACCACTCGTCGGGCGGGATCACCCAGTCCTGTCCGCCGCTGTCATAGAGCGGGTTGACGAACATGGTCGTGATCGCGGCCATTCCTAAAGAGTCGGCGTCGGGTCCGGCTTCAGGCTCGATGCGCTCCCACTCGCCCGAATGGGAGTCCTCGATTTCGATCTCGCGGGGTTCGTCATCCGGGTAGCTCTCGGGGAAGATCACCTGCTCGGTGGTTTGTGGCGGATCGTCGTATAGCGCGTTCACGGCCGCCCAGCCACCCTCTTCGTGAACTACCTCGATGAAGGCCGGACCGGAATCGTAGGGCTGGAAATCGAGTAAGAGGAGCCCGAGATTCGCGGGCTGGTCGGGCTGTTCGCCGTCACCGGGTTCGGCTCCCTCGGGAATCAGACACTCCCACTCCTCTTCACAGCGCTCCTCGTAGAGGGTTTCGACGTAGACGGCGTCACCCTCGACCAGGCCGAGTTCGGCGTTCGCGCCGTCCTGTGTCTGAGCGCTGTAGTTTTCGAGACCCCACTGTTGGTCCTGGTAGGCGTGGACGAGTTCGTGGGCGAGCGTCAGTTCGTTTATCCGTGGCTCGTCGCCCGAAACGAGGACGATCTCGCCGGTCGCGGGCGAGTAAAACCCCGCGACAGCAGTCTCCAAGTTCTCGGCTTGGGCGGCGGTTGCATCCTCGTCGCCCCCGACGAGAAAGAGCGCCTGGAGCTTCGCGTTCTCGAAGGTCGACTGCTCCTCGGGGAGTTCGCCACCCGTCCCGCCGTACTGCTCGGTGAACTCCTCACGGGTGACGACAGTTACTGGCGGGCGCTCCTCGAACTCGGCTCCTCTCAGTTCTTCGACCCGGACCATCGAGCGATCAACGACAGCTTCGATTTCCTGATCCGAAAGCCCCTCGTCGGCAGCGATTTCGAGTTCGTCGTCGGGATCCGCGGCCTGCCATTCGGCCTGTGCGTCTACGGGTTCGCTGGGGGAAAGCGGCGCAACCGCACCGGCAGCAAGCAGACAGAACCCAAGGGCAACGACGAGACCATCTCGGCGCTGTCCAACATTTTTACCGAGACCCTCGGGCCGTGGGCGGTGTGGGTTTTCAGCATTGGCGCGTTTGCCATTCTGTTCTCGACGGTGCTCTCGCCCGACTATAACGCCGCGCATCGCGATCACTTGCACCTCGACGAGGCGGAGCGCGGGGAATGGGGATGGCGGGCCTGTCGGTAGGCCAGGTCTCGGCGCCAGGTCCGTCATCTTCCGCTCCACCGTCATCCCCGCCTGTACGGGGATGACGGGAGGAAGAAGACAAAGGGAATCCCTCCCGCAAGCAGGAGGGGAATTGGGAAATCAGTGCGAGAGCGACGCGGTGTCGACCTTCTCCACCCAGGCCGGATAGAAGCTCGGCTGGCGGTTCGACCAGCCCGAGGCAGTGGCGGCGGCTTCGCTGATCGACTGGAGCAGCTTGCGGCGCAGGTCCGGATGGAGATGCGGCAGCGCCGCCGCGGCGCAGAAGGCCGAGGGGAGCCAGGGGCGCACTTCGGCGCCGATCAGCCGCTCGTAGAGGAAGCGGAAGCTCGAGAAGCTGGTCAGGCGGCCCTGGCTCAGGTCGAAGGCGGCGATGGCGACGAGCGGCGACATGAACGGCTCGATGGAATCGAAGTCGCTGTCGTCGGGCATCAGCGCGCGGACTTCGTGGAGGCGCTCATAGACATGCGCCTGGGCGCGGATGCTGGCGGCCTCGACCACGTCGCGCGACCAGCGCGCCATCGCGTCCTCGCGGTCCAGCCCGATGTCGAGCGAGCGGCGCACATAGCGCTGGGTCGCCGCGCTGAAACCCGCGAATTCCTTCATTTCAGCCAGCGTCATCGCGCCTTCAGCCGGTTTTGCCCGTGCTCCCATAGCTCAATACTCCCACCCCATATCGTGACCCTCCGAGACCGATAGTGCGGCAATATGGTTAACGAGCCGCTGAACCAGTCGTCGTCCCCTGTTCATTATAGGAAACCAACTGATTCCGCGGCGCAACATGCATGCGATGAACCGAAGTCCCGCTTGTGGAAAACTGCGCATAGTGATGGGCTTGCAGGGGGCAGCTGCCCATCCGGGGCGTATCCGGGTCCGGGTTCGCCCGTAGGGCCCGGCGGGTCGCCAGCGCGCGCCGGCGGCCGGTTTCCGGGCATGGTTCCTCGCGAATCAGGGCGAATCAGCAGGTCATCGGCTCGTCGCAACGGTTCGTCCCATCGACCGGCCGCGGCCCTATACTTCCGTCCTATGATCTGGTCAGTCGCTGTTCATCAGACTGCTTCCTGACCGGGGGGTCCATGAATTTCCGTGTTTTCGCAGCGCGTTTCGCGCTGATGGCTGTTTGCACCCTGATGATGGCCGCCCCCCAGGCGGCTTCGGCCAAGGGCCGTACCTTCTGGCAGTGC
>JADFQH010000104.1 GCA_022561895.1 Methanobacteriota archaeon
TCTCGTGTTCGTGGTTCTCGACGCCGACGATTCCCGTCTGTGGTTCACCCACCGTAAGCGTCGTCTGGTAGTTCCCAGCGGTGTACTCGCCGGTTTCGTCCTCGGACACCAGGTAGAACTCCGAAAAGCGCTCGCTATCGGGCGGCGCGGTGATCGCGTACGCGAGCGTGCCGACCGAAAGGACCGACGCGCCCGCAAGACCGCCGGTCGCAAGCAGGGTTCGGCGGTCGGTTTCGGCGGTGTGTTCCGCAACCGCCTCGCGAAACCGACGGGGCTGCGGGTCGAACCGACGGGCGGGCGCGATTCGCAACCGGTGGAGCAGTCCTGCCACGGTGATCACGAGAATGAAACCGTTCAGCACGGCGAACACGACGAGCGTCGAGGGAGCGGACCGACCGACGATCGCGTATGCGAGCAGATACAGCGGGGCCAACAGCGCGACGCTCGTCCCGAACGACAGCGCGGCCCGTTCGAGACCGTCGATCCCGCTTCGTGCCGACTTCTCTGACTCGTTTCGGCGTGGGAAAAGGAGTGTAACGACCGCGTAGCCGGGCAGCAAAAACAGCAGCACGAGTCCGAACGAGACCCGAAGCGCCTGCCACGGCGAGAAGGCAACGGCGACGTTCGCGACGAACAGTAGTAAAACGACCAGCGGAACATCGGCGGGGAGCCATCCGCCCGCCCGCCCGTTGGTTCGCATCAACGCCACCCCGGTCTCGGCGGTGCGGTTTCCCCGCGAGTGACTCCGTACATGGCTGGGATAACGGAGTCGATGAGCATCGTTATTGGTCACGTTCCCCGTGTATGGGTCGCCTACCGGGTCGCCCCCCGATCGATCGGACCATCGTGTTGAGGGTTCCGTTTTCAGTACACGACTGCGCGGAGGCTGGGGCGGTCGTCAGACTTCGATATGGTTTCGCTCCCACTCGTGGCGGGCCGTGATCTCGCGGTAGCCACGTTGTGTGAGCGCGTACACGTTCGACCGACGACTCTGGATCCCTTTCTCGACGAGACCCTTGGCCGCAAGGGTGTCGAGGTTCGGGTAGAGTCGGCTGTGATGGATCTCCTGTTCGTAGTACGATTCGAGCGCCCGTTTGATGCCGAGTCCGTTGGGATCGTCCGAGCCAGCAACCACGTACAGAACGTCGCGCTGGAACCCCGTCAGGTCGTACATACGACGCCCATCACGCGCCAGTAACAGTAGTATATGGGGGTTTCGATGGTAACGTTTGACTACCCTGGCGGAGCCACATGAATCGAGTGCGAAAACGCCGTGACTGTCGGCTGTCAGTCGTTCAAGATGCTCGCTGTACCGGGGGTGCGAGAATATTCACACAGTTACAGCTGACAGTAGTGACTCTCCACGAAACCCCCCCTCAGTAGTAGTACAGCTCGAACTCGCTGTTGCACCGATCGCAGCTAATGTCGGTTCCCATGAGTCGTCGTTCGTAGCGAGTCCGATGCTCACAGTCGACGACGGCTCGTGCAGTGCAGTACGGACAGGAGACGAAAAGCGCGGTCGGAGTCGGGGGCATGGTTCGGCTACAGGTGTGCGAAGGATAGTTATACGCTGAACAGGCGCAATACCACGATCTTTAGGTCCTTGAAAACGCTCCGCGTTTTCAGTTGCAGCAAGACGCGAAGCGTCTTGTCATGCCCGTGGATACGCGCCGTCGATTGATGCAACAATCCACTGCCTGTTACATGACCGGATATTCTATACTAAATCGATAGTATCATGTTCTCGGGGTTTATAACTGATTATGAGGCTCGAATCCGATGCGAACCATCCGAACATTCGAGACGACGATCGCAAACCCACGGCAGGTGAGTGACGACCTCGATCAACTCGGATGGGCCGCATCGAAACTCTGGAACGTCGGTCGCTATTACGCACAAGAACAGTGGGACAAAACGGGCGAGATTCCCGATGACGGCGAACTCAAATCCGAACTCAAAGGTCACGAACGCTACACGGATCTTCATTCTCAATCCAGTCAGCGCGTTCTCGAAGAGCTCGCTGAAGCGTTCACCGGCTGGTTCGCAAAGCGTCGGAACGGCGATAGCCGTGCCCGACCGCCCGGCTACCGCAAACGCGGCGACTCTCACCCTCGTTCTACGGTGTCGTTCAAGGCGGCTGGCTTCAAGCATGATGCACAGTTCACCCGCGTTCGCCTCTCGAAAGGCCGCAACCTGAAGGAACACCGTTCGGACTTCATTCTCTGCGAGTACGAGATTCGCCCGGACGTTGACCTCACTGAGTGGGACATACAACAGGTCCGGGCCGTCCACAAGTACGGCGAATGGAGGCTACACTTCGTCTGCCGAACGTCGATTGATCCCGAACCACCGGGCGATCGAACGGCGGGCGTGGACCTCGGTATCAGCAACATTGCCGCTGTGTCGTTCGGCGACGAAACACTGCTGTTCCCCGGCGGATGGCTCAAAGAGTCCAAGCACTACTACAAGCGCGTCGAGTACGAATGTGAGGGCGAAAACGGACTTTCGCGTGCCGCTCGTACCGCGAAGCGCACTCTCAAGGACCGACGCCGCCATTTCCACCACGTCCTCTCGAAACGCATCATTGCCGAGTGCGTCGAGCGAAACGTCGGCCATCTCATGGTCGGCGATCTCAATGGTATCCGTTCAGAAGAGAACGGCGACGGTCGTAACTGGGGTCGTCACAGAAACAAGAAGCTCCACGGATGGGGATTCGGCCTACTCACGTCGATGCTTGAATACAAGGGCGAAGTCGCCGGTATCGAGATTATCGTGGATTCCGAACGCGACACTTCGAAAACCTGTTCAGTATGTGGTCACACAAACGGCAACCAGCGCATTGAGCGCGGACTGTACCACTGCCGACAGTGTGGACGCACGGCAAACGCCGACGCGAACGGTGCTGAGAATATTCGACAAACGCTACTCCCGAATCCAGACGCCTTTGACCGTTTGGATAGGGATAACGGCTGTTTGGCACAGCCAGCAGTGTGTTCGTTCGATGCTATGGATGGGCGGTTCCATCCACAAGAACGAGCTCGTTGCGAACCCTAATTCCCAACGGCGGTCGGGATTCCACGTCGTCGACGGCGTGGAGGATGTCAATGGTCGCTTTGTCACCTTCCTTGAAGCTCTGCGAGATCCGAGAGCGTGATCACGTCGAGTTCGCCGGCCTCCCGACGTTCGTGAATGTACTGCATGATCGTATCGAACTCGTCGAGGGGCGTCTCGCCGGGGAGTTCGTGCCAGAACAGCGCGCCGATGCCGCCCCACTGAACGAGTGTGTCGATGTACGCCTGTGCGCTTTCGAGCGATCGCTCGCTCGAGCGCCCGACGTGGGCCGGGTTGTGGGGCAGCCCGTAGCCGGGATCCCCGCCGACCATCGCGTAGGTGTGATACTCCTCGACGAGGTCGTAGCTCGACTGGTCGTACGTCCCATACGTGTACGAGAAGAACTGTGCGCCCTGCTCGAACCCATTACTGATGAGCCAGTCCTGTGCGCCGCGGAGCTGTGCATCCTGTTCCTGCTCGGAGAGTTCAGTCAGGTTCTCGTGGGTCATGAGATGGCTCGAAACGTCCCAGCCGTGGTCCTGTAGCTCGGTGAGCTGTTCGACGCTCAGTCGTCCGTTGTCGAGGTTCGCCGTGTTGACGAACGTCGTCGAGGGGATGTCGTACTCGCGTTGGATCGGGAGCGCCTCCGTGTACTGGGATTCGAAGCCATCGTCCCACTGGATCATGAGCTTCGGCGTTTCGGGAACCGGTACCAGGTAGACCGAATCGACCCACAGCGTACCGCTTGCCCCCTCACCAAACCGGCTCTGGATCCGGAGCGTATCGATCGCGGCGAGATCGACCCCGTCGTCCCACTCGTAGATCCCCAGATCGAGCGGCATGAACGTCGTGTCCTCGTCGGTCTTGAAGAAGCGAGCCCGGAACCGCATGTCGTTTCCTCCCGTATCGGTTGCGATGAGGTCGATGGCGTTGGAGGATTCGGTCGTGTGAAGCCGCGCAACGACCGAGAGGCGATGCCGGGTGAGATCGAGATCGAGACCGCTTCGATCGATTCGAAGGACGGAGTTGCTACTGCCGTCGAGGCGGGCAGAAAGCTCGTCCGTGACGTACTCCTCGCGGTCGGGCGAGAGGTTTCCGCCCGCGAGATCCCACTCGTGGATGTCCTGAAAGTCGAACAGGAGCTCCTCTTCTGGGGCGGTCTCGCCCTCCGCTTCGGCCGGGTCGTCGGAGGGCGAGTCGGGCTCGGGCGAGTCCTCTCCACCCTCGCCCTCCGAAGCGGTCTGTTCGGTTAGCGTCTCGGTACAGCCGGCAAGACCGAATGCGGCCACGGTTGCAAGAAACGTGCGTCGGTGTCGTGTCATGATGATCGTCTCGTTCGGGGTCGCTGTCGAGTGCAGTCGGCTAATCGAAGGTTCGGGGGATAGTTATCCATCGCGTACAGTTCGAGGTGCGACCGAAAGGCGAGCTTACCGTCGCGAAACGGTCGGTCCGTCGGGAGTCGCCGAAACGAGACGCAGTATGAACGATAGTAGTCGTTGAAACTATTTACACACCGTTTGCACGCTGCGGCCAGCGCCGTGGGCGCTGGCCGCGAATTCCCAATCGGGTGTGCAGTGACGTTCAACGACCACTATAATCGACGCCAGTTACTACGAGGGTGGATGGCGTCTCCGACCCCAATCGAATCGGAGGGATAGGGGAGTCAGACGGTCGGTTGTATACCACCGGACAGAACGGTTGATACAGTCGCCGGAGGGCGTCCCCGGTGACAGTGTATCAAAGCCTCTGTCCGATGGTATAGTCCTTTGGCGGTGATCGCGGACTCGTGCCGGCGATCACCGGTAAATCGTTACAACCGTCCGTATCAGACGTAGCCGAGCTCTTCGAGTCGCTCGGTGACGACCTCGTCGGCGACGGCCCGCCGGGGGGTCACCGACTCCTCGGCGACGATCTCTTTTCGATGTCCGTCGTCGAAAACGAGCCACGGCACAGTGACGAGTGAATCGACGTAGATCCCCTTCGGGTGGCCCCACACCCGCATCGGGAGCGGGAACGCGCGTTCGTCGATCATGTTGCCGTGATCCGAACTCACGACGGTGCGACCGTCGAGATCCGTCATCAGCGACTCGACGTGCGGGAGGACGCGATCGAAGTTTCTGGCGTACGCCTTCCAGATCACCGGCGGCGAAACATCGAGTCGTCCGTCCATCAGCCGCAGCCAGAACACGTCCTCGTCGGCCGTCTTGTCGATATGCCCCCGGTCGAACCCCATATCGGCGTCGATAAAGGGGTAGTGCGGCTGGAGATAATGGACGAGCAGTCGTTTGTTTTCATACCGTGCGGCGGCCTCGCGGGCGTACGCGGTCGTCGTTTCGGGAAGAACCGTCCCATGCTCTTCGTCCCAGCCCGCCTCCATCCAGACGTGGATCACGTCGTGAAACCGCGCATCGAGTTCGTCGCGATACCGATACAGCTGCGGGTTCGCCGTCACGTACACCGTATCCCGGAGATCCCGGCCGGCGACGTTCCCGCGGAGGAACTCGACCGTGCTCGATCCCCGCGAGCACCGCGTTTCTACGGTCCCCGGTAGGGTCGACCGTCGCGCGAAGAGATCGTACCGACACGCATCGAGGATGATCAGCGTATCCCACTCCTCGCGGAACACGTCGACCCCCGAGAGGTTGTACGGCCGGCGATTGCCCCGGCGGTGATAGAGCCGGTTGCATTCGAGACCGATCCGAACCGGATTGCTAACCGCTCGTCGAATCTCCGAAAGCGAGTACATCTATCGGTCCCCTTGATCGAGCGCGATCGGCGGACGGTCGCACGCGAGTGACTCGTACTCGATCACGTAGTCTCGCCCCGTTCGTTCTCGGCGTTCCGTACAGGCAGCGAGCACAAGAGCGCCCCCCACTACGGCCGGAACTCCTGGCTGTCGATACAAAGGTCTCATCGAGTAGCCGTTCAACGGGGGGCGTTATTTCTGTTTCTAGGAACAGGACAGATATATCCGTTGAAGTTCAAAGACAGTGGGTTCGGTACTGAGATATATTGTATCGCAATAGTTGACGACATAGTAGCTACGGCTCTATATTTCTGGGAATAACTATATGAATTGTACTGTAGAACGACGCTCCATGGGCGGCGACCGCCCGCCACATATGATATATGAGTAACTATAAATAGCGGGCGATCGAGAATCGATTCGCTGGAGTCGTTCCAGCGCGAAACAACGAAACGCCCGACACGGGAGTCACTCATAAGGACTGTTGGAACTGTTTACCAGTGATCGCCGGTACGGATCAGCGATCACCGGTACGGGACTACAACAGACCGTATCAGCACTCCGGCGACTGGGGACAACGCGGCGAGAAAGAAGAACTGGATGAGCTTCACCGTTTGATCGCGACCGACGTTGCCAAAGCGCTGTCGAAGTGGCTCTCGTGCTAGCGGGTTTTTGCGTTCCCAACGTGAGCGGATGATACGGACAGGAGCAGACAGAGTGAGAAACATCGGTATACCGAAGAGAATCGGAAGAGAACACCAGTGCGAGGAGAGTTTCAGTTTGAATGATATTTCTGAGAAATCCGAGACGGTCGCTCCTGTTATCGAAATACTATGCTCCCATCCGTGGTATGTCAAGAAAATCGCGAGCGGAGATGGCCCGAAGTAACGCGATTCGAACGTGATGGGAGGAGTATACTAGGTGGTGTGGAGCCGAAAAATCCACCGGGGGGGTTTATCCGTCGCGCTGGGTTGATTCTTATTCGACCATGAGCGCAGACCTGAACAGCGACCAACCGACGAACGCCGGTGTGGCGTTCGTTGCGTCAGTCCAGAACAAACTCCGGGGAGCGGATCGGAGACTCCAGTCGTGGTTCGAGAGCCACGGCGTTACGGTGCTTCGATACTCGCTTGCGATGGTGTTTTTCTGGTTCGGAATCGTCAAACCGTTCGGTGTAAGCCCTGCAGATCCGGTCGTCGAGGCGGGAATCTTCTTCCTGCCGTTCGAGATCTTCTTTCCCATCCTCGGCTGGTGGGAGGCCCTCGTTGGTCTCGGACTCCTCTTTAAGCGAACGGTCCGATTCGCCGTCTACCTGATGGTGTTCCAGATGCTCGGGACGATGATCCCGCTGATCACCGCGCCGGCGATGACGTTCACCAGCATACCGTTTATCCCCTCCGAAGTCGGTGCGTACATCATCAAAAACTGGGTGCTGCTGAGCGGTGGACTCGTCGTTCTCGCGATGATGGAACGGGAGGGTAAACAGTGAGCCTCGAATCCGACGGGGAGGCGAGCTACGCCCGCGGTGACGGACCCCTTGCGTTCGCACGCGACGTCGAACGACAGTTCCTCGCGTTCGTCGAGGATCACAGTATCAAACTGCTTCGGTACTCGCTGGTCGTCGTCTTCGTCTGGTTCGGGATACTGACCGCGACGGGGATGAGCCCGACCGCGGGACTCGTCGCAGAGGCGTTCCAGTTCGTCCCCGCTGACGTCTTTTTCGTCGGGTTGGGCGTGTGGGAGATCGCCGTCGGTCTCGCGCTGCTCTTCCGGCGAACCCTTCGGCTCGCGGCGGTGCTGTTGGTGGGATACGCCGCGGTTGCGATGGTTCCGTTAGTGCTGTTTCCGGGCGAGACGTTCTCGTACTTCCCGTACGGCCCCTCCTTCGAGGGCGTCTACATCCTCAAGGACTGGGTGCTTCTCGGCGGTGCGATGACCGTCGCCGGCACGCTCGATAGCTCGACGTGAATCACCTCGGGGTCAAGCCCCGGCGTATTCTCCTGTACCGCTGGTAAACCGTTCGATACTGATACCCCTCCTCGTTCCCGAACACTTCGATAGCGGTGTGTCCCGCCCGGTGGCGACCGCCGCTCGAACACTTCGATAGAGGGGTGTGTCCGACGGGAGCCGGGGAGATTTTTGCAGGAAAGCGAAGGGCGTTCGACGACAATCAACGCATCATCATGCTTCCGCTCGGAGCTGCGAGCGCACGACCGCCTCGACTTCGCTCTGAGAAACGTCGGTGAGGCGCGAACTCTCGCGAAGCGTTTCGAGGATCGTATCCGGGCGCTCTGCGAAATCGAACTCGAGGAACATCCCCGACTGCGGGCCGTGACTCCGTCGTTCAGCGCCGACCAACGAGTAGGTCGTCAGCTCTTTCATCTTGTTGACGTAGGTCTCTTGATGGTACTGGTCGACGTCGATCGCATCAGTCAGGAACTGATAGACCCGGTAGCCGGTCGTGCTTCGCGCGGAGTGGTTTTCGGTTTCGGCGGCCACCGCCGCGGTGGCGTACAGACAGAGTTTTTTCTGTGTGCTGATCCCGCGAGTGACCTCGAGAACACGGTTTTTTTCGACTTTGTCCTGTGCTTTTCTGACGTGATCCTCCCGGACGCGCTCTGCGCTCTCGCGTTCTGCAAGCTCCCCGGCGACACGAACGAGATCGATCGCCTTTCGGGCATCCCCGTGGGTTTGGGCGGCAAACGCCGAGGCAAGCGGGATGACGTCGTCGTCGAGGACGTTTTCGAAAAACGCGTCCTGACGACGGCGGAGAATCGAGCGGAGCTGGTTCGCGTCGTAGTCATTGAAATGGACGTCCTCGGGAGTGAAGGAACTCAACGCGCGACTCCCGACCGCTTCGAGCATCTTCGTGTCGTTGGTGATCGCGACGACCGAGACGTGCGCGGTCAGCTCGCTGCTCGTCCCCGCCCGCGAGAGCTGATAGAGCAAGCGGGAGAACGCCGGCTCCTTTTTATCGCGCCTGCCAACGAGCATGTCGAGTTCGTCGAGGACGAAAACAACTGAGTCGAAGTTCTCGTTGACGATCCGGTAGAGTTCGTCCCATTTGTCCTTCGTGGACACGCCGTGTTTCGGGACCGTGACCTCGACACTCGCTTGTGCGGCCGCGAGCTGGGCGAGTTCGTAGACGGCGACGCCAAGTGTATCTAAATCCTGACAATTTACCTCGATCGTCCCGAACCGGATATCGCGGGTGCTACAGATGCTACTGATGTTCTCACAGAC
>JADFQH010000105.1 GCA_022561895.1 Methanobacteriota archaeon
CGAGCGCCGCGAGGTTCGGTGCGACCGCCGGTGTGGTTCGTTCGATGAACCCTCTGAGGGTGTCGGCCTCTTCGGCCAGCCCGACGGTTCGAGCGGCCAGCGAGATCGCCCGCTCCTCGACCGCTCCCTCGGGTTCGCGCCCGGCCAGCTCGCGGACGTACCCGACGCCCGATCCGCTTTCCGAAAAGAGGCTACCGCCCCACTCGCCCACCCGCTCGGCGAGTTCGTTTGTGACTCGCTCGGTGTCGTCCATCGCGCGAACCGCGTGGACTAATTGGGCGTCGTCGGCCCGCTCGCGTTCGCGGACTTCCTCGCGGGCGGCTGTGATCGTCGCCTCGCGGAGCTGCTCATAGTACTCCGATTCGTCGGCGGCGAACCCCGACTCGACGGCCAGCGCCGGCCAGTCGTCGGGGGCGTCTGCGCTCCCCTCGCGGATCGCAGGGGCCCCGGAACCGTCCGGTTCGACGTTGGCGAACCATCCTTTGTTCATGGCCCACTCTACTCCGGCCGGCGGGTAAATCCCTCCGACTTATCCTTTCGGGTGCCGAGTTCGAGAGATGGATATGGAACTCGTCGCGGCGGACGACGCGGATCGCCCGTGGATCGCGTCACTACTCGAAGAAAGCGGCCTCCCCACCGATCTCGACGGAACGGAACTCTACACCGCCCACACCGACGGCGAACGGGTCGGCTGCGGCGGCCTCGAAGCTCACGGGTCGGACGCCCTGCTCCGCTCGCTCGCCGTCGATCCCGTTTTTCAGGGAGAAGGTTACGGCCGCGATATCACTGAACGGCTGTGTTCGATCGCCGCTGAGTGCGGCGTCGAGCGGCTCTACCTGTTGACCACGACGGCCGCTGACTTCTTCGAGAAACAGGGGTTCGAGCGAATAGAACGGAACCGGATTTCGGAGCCGATCGCGGAAACGGAGCAGTTCACGACACTGTGTCCCGAGAGTGCGACCTGCATGCGCCGCGAACCGTAGCTACTCCATGCGTTCGAACGGCTGCTCGCAGCCGTGACAGAAATGCATCGACCGACAGAGCGACGGCCCTTTCGGGTGCTCGCGCTCGGTGTCGGTCGAGCCGCAGTAGGGACACTCGGCGGGCGAATCGTCCGATCCCCCAGTCGTGACGCTCGGATCCAGCCGTCTCATATGCTCAGTCCGAACTCTCGGAGGTCCGCTTTTCCAGCCTCGGTCACCATTTCGAGGGTCCATTCGGGACTCCAGACGAGGCGCACCTCGGCAGAATCGACGCCCTCGGCGCTGGCTGCAGCACCCCGAATGTCGTCTTTCAGCATCGAACGGGCCGGACACCCGGTGTAGGTGAGCGTCATCGTCACGGTCGCGTGCGTCTTCTCGTCGATCTCCTCGACTCGAACGTCGTAGATCAGTCCAAGATCCACGACGCTGATCGGCATCTCGGGGTCCTCGACTTCGTACAGTGCTTCCCACACCCGGCGCTCGACTCCGGTAGAATCCTCTCCCGTCTTCGGAAACTCCTCGTGGCCGTCGCCCAATACGTAGTCGGTGTAGGCACACGCGGTCGGCCGGTCGCTGCTCACGCACCCTCACCCCGGAGTCGGGTCGGTTGGTCGAACCCGAGTTCGTGATACGTCGCGGTAAACGACTCGTGGAGGTCGAACCAGTCCGCTGTATGGGAGCCGTCGCGTCCCCGAGCGTCGGGCCGCGCTACCTCCTCGGGTTCCGGTACGGAGAGCCCCAGCGATTCGAGATACGGAATGGTGATCTCGAACCACTCCTCGCGGAGGTCGTCGAGCGACTCGGTGCGCAGGCCCTGCGAGACGATTTCTTTCTCCTGTTCTCCCGGCTCGAAGATCGAAAGCGCGTGCGGGAACAGTCGGTCGAGTGCGGCCTGCACCCGGTGATGACTCTCGTTGCCCTCTGCAAGTCGTTCGAGCCAGCTCTGGGCGTGTTCGCGGTGGTAGTTCTCCTCCGAGAGCAGCTTCCCGACCCGTCCCGCGATCGCCGGCTCGCTCGAATCGACTAGCGCTTCGAGGCGGAGGCGTTCTGCGGTGTCATAGAGGTAGCTCCGCACGACCGGGTCGGCCCAGTCGCCCTCCTCGAAGGCGAGTTCGCACAGTGTGCTGTGACGAAAGTCCTCGGGATCGCGCTCCCAGAGCAGATCCTTCTCCTCGTAGCCCCGCTCTTCGAGCACGTCGTACCACAGCCGGGCGTGACCGAACTCGTCCTGGGCGATGTTCGCAAGCGCGAGATCTGACTCGATCGTCGGTGCGTAGATCTGCCACTCGGTGTAGCGTTCTGCGATCACGTACTCGTCGTCCGCGAGCCGAAACAGCAGCTCTTCGAGTGGGGTCATGCTTCCTCCTGTGCTTTCGCCGCCTCGCGCTGTTCTTCCTCGCTCTCTTCGACCTCGGCGGCGAAGCTCGCGTCGACTCTATTGTACGTCATCGCCCAGCGGTAGGCCTTGTCCGTCGCACCCCCAAAGGCCGCCTCGTCCGAATCCACTTCGCTCACCTCCTCCTGGGGGACGACCCAGAGGCTGTTCGTCTGCATCCGCCGTCCGTGCTGGATCTGGGCGAACAGCTTCGCCATCTCACGATCCGGCGCGTGGACGTTCCCGCAGTGTTGGTGGTACTTTCCCGGCTTAGCTTGTCGAAAGACTTCCCAGATCATGCTAATCGGCCGCCTGTGGCGCTCTCTGACTTGTTTCCCACGCGTCCATCGACTCGCGGACCCACGCGACCGCCTCGTGGCGCTTTCGGCGCGAACCGATCTGTTCGTCGCTCCCCTGGAAGTCGTTTTTGGCGATCGTCCAGAACTCCTCCCAGTCCAGATCGTCGTACTCGAGTTCGTATCTTTCCGAGCGCTCGTCGTACTCGATTTTCGGTACTTCGGGCAGCTCCAACCCGTACTTCTCGGCCTTCGGAATGTAGGCGTTCAAGAAGGCCTGCCTGAGCTCGTCGTTGCTCACCGTCTTCAATCCCACCTGCTGGGCGAAGTCGTTGTGTTTGCTGTCCTTGTTCGGCGGGCCGAAGAACTGGACGATTCGGGGCCACCACACGTCGAAGGTTTTCTGTACCTTCTCCTGGTTCGCCCGCGAGCTGCCCATTAGCTCCCTCAAGATGTCCTCGCCATGTTTGACGTGAAATCCCTCCTCGAAACAGACCTTGTCCATCGCGTGAGCGTAGGGCTCCCAACTGGTCGCCTTGAGGGTGGCTTGCCGTCGCATCGCACCTCCATCCACGAAGAAGTCGATCATCGGCGCTTCGTACCACGAGTCGACGGGGTAGTGAAAGCAGTTCAGGAACTTCCCCTCGCCAGCTTCGAGCTCGTCGAGCATCTCCTCGCGCGTCTTCACGCCCAACGTCTCGGCCGCCCGATACAGCAGCTGGGCGTGGCCGATCTCGTCCTGTACTTTGGCTGTGCACGCGAGCTTCCGATCGAGGCTCGGGGCCTGCCGGGTGAACTGCTTGTCAAGGTAGCCGCCCATTACTTCACTATTTGCGTGAAACTGGATCATCCGTGTCGCCGCTTTCCGATACTCCTCGGGCAGGTCGTCCTTCGGGCTGAACGCCCGCGGACCCGCGCGCTCTTTTACCTCCTCGATGTCCATGGTCGATAATGGACGTCCCTCCGCATACCCGTTCACCCGCACATGAGCGGGGTTTAAATAAGACCGGGCGCTACGAACCGCGATGATCGAGGAGTGTCTCGTCGTCGAGTTCCGGGTGACGGGCGACGACTGCCCGCTCGCGCGGGCGACTCGGGAGACGAAGGCGACCGTCGACTGTCGCCCGCCGCAGGCCCGCACCGACGGCAACGCACTGCTTCGCTTCAGCGTCCGTGGGGAGCGCGATGCGCTCACAGAGCGGCTCGATCGCGACGAGCGGATCCGCTACCTGCACGTCTCGCGGGCGGACGGCACCGCGAACGTCCGGTGTCTCTCGAAGCGGCCCTGCGTGATTCATCGGCTCGTCGACGCGGGCTTCATGGCCGAATCGCTCCAGTACCGCGACGGGGCCGAGACGTATCTCGGGGCGGTCGTCGGTCACGACGTGCTCCGGGGCGTACTGGAGGCCGCCGGCGAGGCGATCGGCGTCACGTTGGAGCGGGTCTACCCGCTTGGTACGACCGACGACGCGCCGGTCGCCCGGCGATGGGACCTGACGCCAGCACAGGAGGCAGCCCTCGAAACGGCCTTCGAGATGGGCTACTTCGAGATACCCCGCAAGGCGACCGCAAGCGAGGTCGCCGCCGAGCTCGAGATCGGAAAGTCGGCCTTTCTCGAACGTCTTCGGCGGGGACAGACCACGCTGTACACCCAGCTCTTTCGCGGCAACAGGAGTTAAGTAACGGAGCCGATAGTTTTCGGTAATGATCGTGCGAGGCGAGCCATGAGCGACGAACGAGTGACGGTCGGTACAGAAAGCGAGAGCGAGAAACCGATCTCCATGCCGGTCGTCCAACTTCTCACCGGCCGTGGATTCATCACCGGCAAGAGCGGGAGCGGGAAATCCAACACCGCGAGCGTCGTCGTCGAGGAGCTTCTGGAAGCAGGATACCCTGTTCTCATAGTTGATACAGATGGAGAGTACTACGGACTGAAAGAGGAGTACGAGCTCCTGCACGCCGGCGCGGACGAGGAGTGTGACATTCAGGTCGGCCCCGAGCACGCAGAGAAGGTCGCCGAACTCGCCTTAGAGGGGAACGTGCCCACGATCCTCGACGTCTCGGGCTATCTCGACGAGGACGCTGCGGACGAGTTGCTAAGGGAGACCGCCCGTCACCTCTTCGCGAAGGAGAAGAAGCTGAAAAAGCCGTTTTTGCTCGTCGTCGAGGAGGTTCACGAGTACATCCCAGAGGGAGGTGGAATGGACGAGACCGGACGAATGCTGATCAAGGTCGGCAAGCGGGGGCGCAAACACGGGCTCGGTATAGTGGGAATCAGCCAGCGCCCGGCCGACGTAAAGAAGGACTTCATCACGCAGGCGAACTGGCTGGTCTGGCACCGCCTGACGTGGGACAACGACACGAAGGTCGTGGGGCGGATCGTCGGCAGCGAGTACGGAAAGCGGGTGGCGGAGCTCGATGCCGGGGAGGCCTTCTTACAAACCGATTGGACCGACGAGGACGTTCGCCGGGTCCAGTTCAAGCGAAAACGGACGTTCGACGCGGGCGCGACTCCCGGACTCGACGACTTCGAGCGCCCCGAGCTCAAGTCGGTAAGCGATGGGCTGGTCGGCGACCTCCAGTCGATCACCGAGAGCGAGCAGCAAGAACGCGAGCGGGTCGCGGAGCTCGAACGCGAACTCACTCAACGAAATCGGCGGATCGACCAGTTGGAGCGCGAACTCGAATCCGCCCGCGACGTAAGCGAGGCGGCCCGGCAGATGGCCGAGGCCCTCTCGGGCGACTCACCGATTCCGTCCGCACAGGCGACGTTTTCGGACGTGGGGATGGACGACGAACTCGACCGACTCAGGTCGGAAAACACCGCGCTCGAAGCCGAGATCGAGGAGCTACGCGAGCGGCTGGAGAGTCGGGATAGCGAGGAGGACGAACAGTCGTCGGCCGCCTCGTCCGGAAGCGGTGTCGAAACGGAGGACGAATCCGACGTCGACGCCGAGGCCGCGGGGATCGCCGCCGAGATCGAGGCCGCGAGCCGGCGGTCGCTCTGTAGCAAGACCCAGACGTGGACCGTGATCGAGGCGCTCGCAGGGCGCGAGGGCGCGACCGCGGATGAGGTCGGATCGGCGGTATCCGCGCCGTTCCAGCACGTCTGGACGCTGCTCATGGAGCTTCGGGGATGTTCCTGTGTCGAGCGAAGCTCGGACGGGATCTACACGCTCTCGCCCGCCGCGCGCGATCTCGTCCTCGACAGCGCCGATCCGCTCACGCCCTGATAAGGACGGTTGTAACGATTTACCGGCGATTTGCTCGTGCGGGTCAGCGATCGCCGGTAAGGGACTACAACCGTCCTTATGAGACGATCGCGTGCGACCGAACGTATATCTGCGAGGGTTGAGTCGGCTCGCCCATGCAGATCACTGACGAAGCCGGCGTTCGCCAGGTGACGTTCGACCGCCCAGACGTACTGAACGCCTTTACGACCGAAACCGCCGCCGAGCTTGCGGATATTCTCGCCGAGGCGAACCCCGCGGAACTCGACGCGGTCGTTCTCACCGGCGAGGGCCGAGCCTTCAGCGCTGGCGGCGACATCGAATCGATGGCCGCGCGCGAGGAAACGCCTGAAGAGGCCTACGAGCGGATCGACGAAACCTTCGGCCGGCTCGCCGAGGAGGCACTTTCCTGCCGCGTGCCCATCGTCGCGCGGGTCAACGGCGATGCCGTCGGCGCGGGCATGGCGCTCGTCGCGCTCACCGACTTCGCCTACGCCGTCGAATCCGCGCGCTTCAGCGCCGCATTCGTCCGGGTGGGGCTGATTCCCGACACCGGCGGGACCTTTCTTTTACCTCGGCTCGTCGGTCTGCGAGCCGCGAAGGATCTTGCCTTCACGGGCCGGTTTTTCGACGGCGCGGAGGCGGCCGAACTCGGGCTGATAAACGAGGTCGTTTCGGAAAACGAGCTGGACGACCGGATCGACGACCTGCTCACGGTCCTCAAGAGTCGCCCGACCAGAACGATCGGCATGGCAAAACGCGCGATGCACGCGAACCTCGGGCGCGGGATCGGCGAGGCGCTCGACTACGAGAACGTCGTCCAGTCCCAAGCGTACGCGACACAGGAACACGGCGAAGGCATCGCGGCGTTTCTCGAAGACCGCACGCCAGAGTTTCAGTCGTAGAGAAAGTCGCGGATCGCGCCGTCGAACTCGCGCCGACGATCGAGAACGGCCTCGTGGCCCGCGTTCTCGATCTCGACGAAACGCGCCTCGGAGAGTGCAGCGGCGGTCTCGCGGTAGCTTTCCGGGGTGAAAAACGGGTCGTCGGTTCCGCCGATGACGAGCGTCGGAACCCGAATCTCGGAGAGCTGCGGCGTTGCGTCGTGAGCGAGGCAGGCATCAGCGGAGACCAGAAAATCGTGTTGGTCGATCGGGGACTGGGAGCCGAATCGGCCGTAGAGACGGGCGGCGTTTCTGACAACCGGGCCGCGAATCCCGCTTGTGACCGCCTCTGCGGCCTCCTCGTAGATCGGTCGCCAGTTCTCACGAGCAGCGTGCTCGCGCCAGCGTTCAACCACGTCGCGGCCGCGGTCGCTCAGGCGCGCACCCGCAAGGCCGAAGATCGCACGATCCACGAGGTCAGGACGGTCGGCGGCGAGATCCGCGAGGAGAAAACCGCCCATCGACAGGCCCATGACGTCGGCCGGGCCGGTCTCTTCTACGACCTTTCCATACCCTGCCGCGAGCTCGCGCGTCGTGGCGTCCTCGGGAATGCCGGCGGGCCGGCTCACCATCGCGACCGTGTGGCGGCCGGTGTAGCGGTTGCAGTAGGTGGCGACGAGCAGGCTGAACCAGAGTCGATCCGTGACTCGACAGAGCGGGTCGTTGAGACCCGGAATAATAAGTAAAAGTCGCGGGCCGTCCCCGACGGCGACGTAGGGGTGATCGGCCCACCGTCCCCTCCGAAACGGGGTTCCGATCACGACCTGTCACCCGATTCGAGGGGGTTCGACGATGGCTGGATCATGGCTAATCCTTGGTTCGGGGCGCTAAAAGTCGTCGCCCAACGAGATGGGATGGGAGGGGAGTTTTACGCGCGGGCAACCTTCCGTCGGTATGGCCCGCGGAACGGTATCGGAGACCTACTACGCCGCACTCGCACACGATCTGGTCGATTTCGAGGGGGCGACCCGCGTCGGCGTCGTCCGCCAGCCGACGGCGTGGTTCTCCGGCGAGATCGACGAGAACGTCCCCGAACTCGGTCCTCCGGAGGAGCTACTGGAGGAGTTCAAGGGGCGCCACGAGGATCTGAAGATGCAGGGGATGTGCGACGAGGGCGCGCACAACGCCGCGTGGGAGGATCTGCGGTTCGAAGAGCAGTATCGAGCGCATCTCGACTCAGCTGAGGCGCGTACAGCGCTTTCGAGGCTGGCGGATCGGGCTGCAAGCGGCGAGGATCTCGTCCTCGTCTGCTTCGAGGCCGACAAAAAACGGTGTCACCGCCACGCGCTCGTCAACGAGGTCGAGAGCCGAATCAGTCCCGACGCTTGATGAGGAACTTCATGTCGCCCGCAAAAACGCGCTCGCCGTCCTGATTGGTCATCTCCGTGTCGATCGTGACGAGTCCCGAATCATCCCGGCTGGAAAGCTCTTTTTTTCCTACTACTTCCATGTCGAGCGAGATCGTGTCGTCCATCCGGACGGGTGCGGGGATATCCATGTAGTTCATGCCCAAGAAAGCAAGAACAGTTCGTTCGAGGAATCCACAGCGATAGACGAAGCCCGTCGCGAGGATGAACGTCATCGGTCCGTGGGCAACCCGCTCGCCGAAATACTCGTCTTCCGCATAGTGGCGATTGGTATGCAGTTCGGTCCAGTCGCCTGCAAACGCCGAATGAAGGACGAAATCCGTCTCCGTTACTGTCCGTCCGACGCTTTCGAACGTCTGGCCTTCCTCGAACTCCTCGAAATGGTGTGGCTCGTAGCTGTATGCCATTGAGACATCTTCGTCGGACGACCGTGAAATACGTTCCCGTCCTGCATCGATCGAGCCCGATTTGGTCCCTCGTTTTTCGTCCAATATACATATTCATCAGTATATTTCTCTCAATACACAAAGTATTTATCTATGGCATTCATTGTGAAACTTGCCGTCAAGGAGACGGCCGTTGTGCCTGTCAGAGGCCACCCCCCTCCCCATCGCACTCTCGATGGCGTCGTATCCGCCATCACAGTACGCCGGTGATCCGTTCCCCCCACCCCCGGATCACCGAGACGCTGACCGGGCCGCTCCCGGACGGCGTCGCGTACGCTTTTCGAGAGAGAACACCGGAAAACGAGCCGTAGGACTACTCTTCAGGGTACTC
>JADFQH010000106.1:0-5093 GCA_022561895.1 Methanobacteriota archaeon
AGGTCGGTCAAAAAACAAGTGTTTAGTGGAACAGTGCAAGCGTACGTATCGCGAACGGAGTGAGCGAGCGGTCGCGGCGAGAAACCGAATGGCGCGAGCCGCGTTTTGTCGACAGAACTCGCCGGTTTCTGACTGCTAACCCGCGGCTTAGTCGTCTGGTGATAGTCCAGTTTTCACCCGAGCGAAGCCGCCGAAGGCGGCTGAGTGTGGTGTGAAAGCTGGCTTACATCGCGCCGCCCATGCCACCCATACCGCCCATGCCACCCATGCCGCCGGGTGCGCCACCGGGTCCGCCTTCGTCGTCGCCTTTGTCGGTCGAGAGATCACCAGCGGAGATGATGTCGTCGATCTTGAGCACGAGGTTCGCCGCCTCGGTCGCGCTCGTTAGCGCTTGCTCTTTCGCGTGGGCTGGCTCGACGATACCGGCCTCGAACGTATCCTCGACATCTCCCGAGAAAACGTTCAGACCGGCGCGCTCGTCGCCTGATTCGTGGGCCGCCCGCAGGTCAACGAGCGTATCAATGGAGTCGAGTCCGGCGTTTTCAGCGAGCACGCGGGGAACGAGTTCGAGTGCGTCCGCGAAGGCCTCGACGGCGAGCTGTTCTCGGCCCGAAACGGAGTCGGCGTAGTCGCGCAGGCGCGAGGCGAGTTCGACTTCGATCGCACCGCCGCCTGACAGCACGCGCCCGTCCGAGACGGTCTGGGCGACGACTTCCAGCGCGTCCGTAATGCCGCGTTCGAGCTCGTCCACGACGTGCTCGGTCGAGCCACGAAGCAGCAGCGTCACACCATGAGCGTCCTCGCCGGTGACGTAGAACATGTCGTCGGTTTCGTCGCGGACGACGCTGCCCTCGCCGAGGTCAGTGGTTGAGACGCTGTCGAGATCGGAGACGACCGCGGCGTCGAGCACCTCCTTCAGGAACTCGAGGTCCGACTTCTTGGCGCGTCGGACGGCCAGAATACCCTCTTTGGCGAGGTAGTGCTGGGCGAGGTCGTCGATCCCCTTCTGGCAGAAGACGACGTTCGCGCCCGTCTCCGTGATCTGCTCGACCTTCTTTTTGAGCTGGGCTTCCTCCTGATCGAGGAACTGCTGGAGCTGGTCGGGACTGTCGATGCTCACATTAGTATCGGCGTTCGCCTCCTCGACCTCGATGGCCTCGTTCAGCAGGAGGACCTTGGCGTCCTCGACCTCGGTGGGCATGTCGTCGTGAACCGGATCCTTGTCGACGATCGCGCCCTCGAGCAGTTCCGATTCGCTCGCGGAGCGCCCAGTTTGAGTCTCGATCTCGAGGAATTCGAGGTCGACGACGTTGTCGCCCTCGTCGGTCTCGACGGTGACCTGACTCACGGCGTCGACGATCAGCTGGGCGAGGTGCTCCTTGTTCAGCTCCGCGCCCTTGCCGGTCATCGAGGTTTCCGCGACCTTTTTCAGGAGTTCTTGGTCATCGGGGTCGACCTGCTCTGCGACGTTGTCGACCTCCTCTCGGGCCTGCTCGCTTGCCATATGAAAACCCTTGATGATCGCCGTCGGGTGGATGTCCTGCTCCAAAAGATCCTCCGCGTTCTTCAGGAGCTCGCCCGCGATTGCGACCGCAGTAGTCGTGCCGTCGCCCGCCTCGTCCTCCTGGGTCTCTGCGACCTCGATGATCATCTCCGCGGTCGGGTTGTCGATATCCATCTCCTTCAGGATGGTCACGCCGTCGTTCGTGATGGTGACGCTCCCCATCGAGTCGACGAGCATCTTGTCCATCCCTTTGGGTCCGAGCGTCGAACGAACGGACTGGGCAACCGCTCGCGCAGCCGAGATGTTGTAGTCCTGCGCGTTGCGATCCTGTACGCGCTGTGCGTCGTCCCCCATGATGATCATGGGCTGACCCTGCTGCATTCGCTGGCTCATAGTCAATCGAACCGTTGTTTGTGGTTCTATATAAAAACTTCGGTTTTAGCAGGAGCCACAGATTTCGGTGAACGGTTCAAAGCGGTCGAAGTGCCTGATTTCCGGCATATATCGATGTTTTCGTGTGGTGTGCTATCAGAGTTCTTTGAACCGAAGGTGAAGTGATTAGCAGCTATTTAAATATGCGGGCGGTGGCTGTGGGCAGCGCGAGATCGCTTTGCGATCTCGCTGGCGAACGGGACGCACGCGTCCCGTGCGCGGTGCGACCGCGGCCGCCGGATGTGGCGGCCGCGTTCGCAGGGCGGGGAAGGGCAGGTTGACCCAAGAGTACCCACCGCGAGCGAACGCATGTGAGCGAGCGGTCGCGGCGAGCAACCGTAGGGCGCGAGCTGCGTTTTGGTGCAGCTTTTACCAGCGAAGCGAACGAAGTGAGCGGAGCGCAGTAAAAGGTGCGTGCGAAGCTTCATACCCGATGACCGGCTACAAAGGATAGCATGGCCAGTGCGGAAAATCAGGAGCTCGTCGCCCGCTTCGAGGAGTTCTATCGGACCTACTACCACGAGGAGATCGGCGAACTCGCACAGCATTATCCGAACGAACAGCGCTCTCTCTATCTCGACTGGGCCGACCTGAACCGTTTCGACCCCGACATCGCGGATGACTTTCGCAACCAGCCCGAGCAGATGCAGCCCTACGCCGAGGAAGCTCTCAGATTATATGATCTACCGGTCGACGTGAGCCTCGGACAGGCCCACGTCCGGATCACGAACCTCCCTGGCGCGACCGATATCCGAGACATTCGCTCGAAGAACGTCAACACCCTCGTTGGGGTGCGCGGGATCGTCCGCAAAGCGACTGATGTGCGGCCCAAAATTCAGCAAGCGGCCTTCGAGTGCCAGCGCTGTGGCACGCTGACGAGAATCCCCCAGACCGGCGGCGACTTTCAGGAGCCACACCAGTGTCAGGGCTGTGAACGCCAAGGGCCGTTTCGAATCAACTTCGACCAATCGGAGTTCATCGACGCCCAGAAGCTTCGAGTACAGGAATCCCCCGAGGGACTCCGGGGTGGCGAAACCCCCCAGAGTCTCGATATACATATCGAGGACGATATTACAGGGAGGGTGACCGCCGGAGATCACGTCGGCATAACGGGAGTGCTCCATCTCGAACAGCAGGGGTCGAACCAGGAGAAATCCACCATGTTCGACATCTACATGGACGGCCATTCGGTGGAACTCGAAGAAGAGCAGTTCGAGGACATGGATATCACCGACGAGGACAAACAGGCCATCGTCGAGCTTTCTTCCGATCCCGAAATTTATGAACGGATGGTCGACAGCCTCGCGCCCTCGATCTACGGCCACCGAGAGGCCAAGCTCGCGATGACTCTACAACTGTTTTCGGGTGTCACGAAACACCTTCCCGATGGTTCGCGCACCCGTGGCGACCTTCATATGCTGTTGATTGGGGACCCCGGTACAGGGAAGTCCCAACTCCTTCAGTACATTCGGAATATCGCACCCCGTTCGGTGTATACCTCCGGGAAGGGGAGCAGTGCGGCAGGCCTTACGGCCAGTGCCGTTCGTGATGAGTTCGGCGAGGGCCAACAGTGGACCTTAGAAGCAGGCGCGCTCGTGCTGGCCGACCGAGGGATTGCCGCGGTCGACGAACTGGATAAAATGCGGTGTGTCACCGGGGATACACTGGTTCATACTGGTGATGGAATCAGACCGATCCGAGAACTTGCACACGAAGTGATCGCTGACGGATCGGTCGAAGAGCTCGAAAACGGTCGGACGATTCGGGGCGTCGACACGGACGTTTGGACCATGGCCGAGGACGGAAACGTCCTCAAACGCGACGTACTCGCGATTCACGAGTACGACTCTCCGGATGAGCTTCAAGAGATCGAACTGGAAAGTGGAGAACAGCTAACGACGACGGCAGATCACCCGTTTTTCGTCTTAGAAAAGGGCAAACGAAAGGAGCGCAAAGCCCAGCACCTCAGTGAGGGCGACTGGGTGTACGTTCCCAGTACGATCCCGACAGCAATCGCAGATGGTGGAGTCAGCGTGCTGCAGACTGGCGACACAGAACCGAAAGGCAACCACACGACTGCCGCTCACGGTGCGATTTTGGGCTATATCGCTGGCGACGGAAACATATTCTACAACCGAGGGGGTGGAAGCTACGGATTCCGCTTTACGAATGCCGAAGAAGAGCTCCTGAGCCATTTCGAGCGAGTTTGCAAGAGAGCGTTCGGTAAGCAAGCGGTCCGTCATCCGAGCGAACAGCGTAACGATGGCGTCGAAACAGTGCGCGTTCACGGAAAACAGTACGTCGACGAACTTCTCGACTCGGGTGCGAATCTCGAAACCTACGATGGAAAGCGACTCCCCAATGCGGTGACTAATGGATCCCGAGAAGCGAAAGCCGCGTTCGTCCGCGCGCTCGCGGATTCGGAAGCCTCGATCGATAAGCGGGCCGTCAAGATTTATTCTTCGAGCTACGAACTACTTCTCGGGACGAAGATGCTCCTGCTTGAGTTCGGGATCTGTGCGCAAATTCAGACGAGAAAGCGCGATAACAAGCGTGACGTATTTGTTCTGGCGATCACGTCCCATCGGTCGCTCGAAGCGTTCTGTCGACAGATCGGATTCACGCTCGACCGAAAGCAGCGCGCGCTAGAACACGCCAGTGAGCGCACGACCGGTACTCGAACCGTCATCGACGTGTTGCCCGAGTGTGGTGAGCTGTTCGAACAGGCACGGGGCGCTCTCCGACTCCACCAATCCGAGTGCGGTCTCGACCACGATTCGACCTACTGCAACTTCGAAAACGGCGACGCAAACGCGTCGATACGGCTCTCAAAATCGATACTCGACCGCAAACAAGCATTACGAGGAACTCGCGTCGGAGACCAGTTGGGGTCAACTTTCCGAACTCCGCGAACGATACCACGTCCCACAACGAGAACTAGCCGAAGGGATGGCGCTTTCTCAACAGCAGCTGTCCACCCGATGGGGAACTGATATCGATCTCCGAGAACGAGTTCGCCATCGGCTTCGAGATCTGCTCGAAACACCGTCTTCAGTCGATCTCGATCCGCTTCGAAGCCTGATCAAGGGTGATGTAAAGTGGCGTCGCGTCGCGTCAGTTGACTCGATTGACGCGCGAGAACATACGGATACCAGAG
>JADFQH010000106.1:5103-7996 GCA_022561895.1 Methanobacteriota archaeon
CTTGCCGACGAGATCGGAGCCACTACGATTAATTCGGTCAGCTCGAAATCGCGTTCGTTGATCAAAGAACACAACGCACCCGAAACGTGGGACGAACTCAGAGACACGCTCAACGCGTATGAGATTTCGTTCCAGCAGGTCGCAGCAGAGATGGACGTTGCGGGGTCGACGGTGTCACGATGGTTCTCGGGGGCCATCGATATCGGCAACTTCGATGCGGTTCGGTCCGTCTGCAAAACGCTGATCGAAACGAAACGCCAGCGAATTAGAGATCTACTCGCAGAGATCGAACGGAGAGAGCAGCCCCGAGTGTACGATCTCACCGTCGAGGGGACGCACAACTTCGTCGCCAACGGGATGATCGTCCACAACTCCGAGGACAGGTCTGCGATGCACGAAGCCCTCGAACAGCAGAGCATTTCGATTTCGAAGGCGGGGATCAACGCCACCCTCAAGTCCCGGTGTTCGCTGCTCGGTGCGGCGAACCCCAAGTACGGCAGATTCGACAGCTACGAACCCATCGGCGAGCAGATCGATCTCGAGCCCGCGCTGATCTCGCGGTTCGACCTGATCTTTACTGTGACTGATAAGCCCGACCCGGACGAGGACCGAAAGCTCGCCCAGCATATCCTCCAGACGAACTACGCCGGGGAGCTGAACACCCAGCGCACGAACCTCCCTTCCCCCAATGTCACTCGAGAAGAAGTCGACGCCGTCACCGAGGAGGTCGCCCCCGACATCGACGCCGAGCTGTTGCGCAAGTATATCGCCTACGCCCAGCAGAGCTGTTACCCCCGGATGACCGACGAGGCCCGCGAGGCGATCCAGGAGTTCTACGTCGACCTTCGCTCGAAAGGAGCCGACGAGGACGCTCCCGTCCCCGTCACGGCCCGAAAGCTCGAAGCACTCGTCAGGCTCGGGGAGGCAAGCGCGCGTGTCCGACTCTCCGATACCGTTGATCGTGAGGACGCAGAGCGCGTCATCGAGATCGTTCGCTCCTGTCTTCAGGATATCGGCGTCGACCCCGAAACCGGCGAGTACGACGTGGACGTGATCGAGACGGGCCGCTCGAAGACCCAGCGCGATCGCGTAAAGGGGATCAAAGAGATCATCCGCGAGCTACAGGAGGAGTACGACGAGGAGCCCGGCGCACCCCAGCAGAAAGTTATCGAACGTGCCGCGGAAGCGGGTATCGAGGACAGCAAGGCCGAACACGAGATCCAGAAGCTCCGTGATAAGGGCGAGATCTACTCGCCCGATCAGGACCACCTCAGGCTGGTATAGAAGTTCTAAGAGATCGTCTCAATGGCTTCTTCAAGCGTGAATCGACCCTCGTAGAGCGCTGTCCCGACGACGACCGCAGCCGCACCCGCCTCCTTCAGCGCGTGGATGTCGTCAACGCTCGCGACGCCGCCGCTGGCGACAACCGGAATCCCCACGGCGTCGGCAACCTGCTCGACCGGGCCTGTCCGAACGCCCTCCAACTGCCCTTCTACATCCACGTTCGTAAAGAGGATCGCGCCCGCACCCAACTCCTCGTAGCGCGTTGCGGCCTCAGCAGGATCGAGTCCAGTGCCCTCGGTCCATCCCGAGACGACGACCTCACCATCCTTGGCGTCGAGGCTCACCATCACGCTTCCTTCGTACTTGTCACTGATCTCCCGGACGATCTCGGGGTTTTCGACGGCAGCAGTACCGAGGATTACCCGGTCGACACCCTGTTCTAACAGTTCGAGGGCGTCTTCAGTGGTGCGGATCCCACCCCCCAGTTGGACCGCCACGTCTCCCCCAGTAGCATCAAGGACGGCCTCGACGGTGGAGGCGTTCTTCCGTTCGCCACCGAACGCGCCGTCGAGATCCACGAGATGGAGCGTGAGCGCACCCGCCTCGACCCACCGGCGAGCGGCTTCGGTGGGAGCCCCGTAGCGCTTTTCGGTGCCGCGTTTGCCTTGAACGAGTTGAACGACCTCGCCGTCCTGCATGTCTATGGCGGGGATTACCTCAAAACCCTCGAACATGCTCGGGAACACAACAGGTGTGCGCCTAAACGCTCCGGTCCCGATTCGCCATCAGTCCAATCTTCGGTTGCAGAGTCTCACGCGGGTTTTGGCCAGCCAAATTTACGATCGAATTATCAAAGAATGTAGGGTATAGACGGCCTGAAAAGGTGATAATCAATGGATTAGTCAAAATAGAGATGAACAGCAAGGTCTAACAGGCATGCCGACGAAAGAGGGAATGATGCCAACGGTAGAATACCTTAACTACGAAGTACTGGATGACCAGGGCTGGGACATGGACGACGACGATCTCTTCGGTGAGGCCGCAGACGCCGGTCTCGACGAAGAGGACTACGGCACGCTCGACGTCAACGAGGGCGAGTACATCCTCGAAGCCGCGGAAGCACAGGGGTATGACTGGCCCTTCTCGTGCCGTGCCGGCGCGTGTGCGAACTGTGCCGCGATCGTCAAAGAGGGCGAGATCGAGATGGATATGCAGCAGATCCTCTCGGACGAGGAGGTCGACGACAAGAACGTCCGCCTGACCTGCATCGGCTCGCCCGCCGCCGACACGGTCAAAATCGTCTACAACGCAAAGCACCTCGACTACCTCCAGAACCGCGTCATCTGAGGGAGCGTTTCGACGATTTCTCGCGATTTCGAACGGTAAGCAGCGCCAATTCTGGACATCGTTGAGTGCGTCTCGTGCATGCCGAAGCTCGTTTCGAGTATCTTCGGCGCTCATCCGTACAACACTTCGGCGTCCTGGCAAACGTTGCGGAAGAACTGATGACCTTTGCGGGCGTCGTACTCGCGTTCTGCGAGGATCAGAAGCGAGAGAACGATTGCATGATCCAGTTCGATCGTGGACGCGAGATCTCGAAGAGCAGCTT
>JADFQH010000106.1:8006-8852 GCA_022561895.1 Methanobacteriota archaeon
CTCTCCCCGGAGAACGATCGACAGATCCATGTCCGAACGCACGCCCCGGTGGTCGCCGCGTGCGACGCTCCCGTACAGGACGATCTTCATAATCGCGTCGTCGTAGCGCTCTCGGGCCTGTCGGGCGAACTCCGCTGCAGCGCAGCGATGTGATGGGGCTGAAGAGTCGTCCATATCGATACGTTGCCCGAATCGGGTATAGAATCCACCCCCGAGAACCGTTCCGACCCATACAACCAGCGCGCTGGCCACAAGATATTCACCCGCCGACTGCCCCTCTCGACTCGTGCCCGCTTCGGTCCCCGACCTTCTTCGTTTGCTCGCCGTTCCCGTCCTCGTCTGGGCGGCCTACTGCGACATCCAGACCCGTCGGGTCCCCAACCGAACGTGGAAACCCCTTTTTGTACTTGCGGTCGTCCTCTTTTTTTGGGACGGGGTCGCCTCCTATCTCGCAGGTGGGCTGACGTGGGCGTTTTTTGCCGTTGGCGCGGGAATCAGCCTCTTCATCGTAATTCCTGCCTCGTATGGCTTCTGGCGTTTTGGAGCCTTTGGCGGCGCGGACGCGAAAGCCCTGATCGTCCTTGCCCTGCTCTTTCCGACCTACCCCACCTACGAGATCAGTTCATATCTACTGCCGCTCGTCCGGACCCCGACGGGCGCGTTCTCGCTGACGATCCTCGCCAATACTGTGCTCGTCGGGGCGTGCTACCCGCTCGTCCTCGCGATCAGGAATGCGCTGGCCGGGCGGTTCACTCCCCTGATGCTCGTCGGCTGGCCCGTCCGGTGGGACGAGGCGGTGAGGACGGTCTCCTCACGGATCTTGCGGCTGATGCCGTCGTAGAAGTA
>JADFQH010000107.1:0-1125 GCA_022561895.1 Methanobacteriota archaeon
TTGGATGACATACCTTCCCCTCCTCATTCTACTCACGAACCACCTTCGATACCAGCCGTAGTCATGCGGTTTGTCTCTTAGCTAAAGACGAATGGGGGGAGATACGAACGACGACCGGAGGGAGTTTCGACCGCGGAGTTCTGTGGACGGGCCTACGAATCGGACGGTATCGACGCACTGACCGAGATGAACGGCGAGTTCGTCTGCATCATCGAAGATCGGGGCGGCGAGCGCGTTCGGATTATGACCGATCGGCTCGGGAGCCAGCCGGTTTACTATCATGCGACCTACGGGGCGATCACCTTCTCGACGGCGATCCAATCGCTTGCGGTTCATCCGGAGATCGAAACCGAGTACGAGCCGGAGTATCTCGCCGAATATCTCGGAACGAAAACCGTCCGCGGGCTGAAAACCCCGTTTGTCGGGATTGCGCAGCTCCCACCAGCCTCGATCGTCACCCTCGACCCCGAAGCGGGAGTCATCGAAGCGAGCCGATACTGGCAGCCCGTCTACCGACCCGAAAACCGGCCGTTTTCGACGTTCATAAACCAGTTCGTCGATCGGTTTCTCGCCGCGATGGACGATCGGATCCGGGACGGAAAGCGCTACGGGCTGTTGCTCTCGGGTGGGAGTGATTCACGCCTCGTCCTTTCGGCGTTCGATCCGGAAAAGTCCTACAGTTTCGGCGACCCCGCAGACGAGATCGAAACCGCCCAACGGGTCGCACAGGTTGCCGGAGTTCCGTTTGTGCACTTTCGCAGTGATTCTGCGTACAGTCAGCGACTGCTCGAACGCAACGGGGAGGTCGGGAGCTTCATCGGGTGGTTCAACGAGGGGCGGGCGATCGGCGTCGAATCGGTGTTGGCAGAAGAGGTCGACGCGCTCGTCTCGGGATTGTACGCCGACGTGCTGTTTAAGGGCTGGACGATACCGACACGGCGGCGGTCGGTGTTCGGTCAGTCGCTCCCGATCTCCACACAGCGCCGAATCGAAACTCGGGACGACGTGCTCGGAGCGCGCGCGAACCGGACCCCGCCGTATCTTCCCGATGGTGTCTGTCGGCGCGTCCACGACCGGAATCTGAGCGATCGTGCGGAGATCCTCGATCACGGTGTTCAGTATCCT
>JADFQH010000107.1:1135-8073 GCA_022561895.1 Methanobacteriota archaeon
CCCGCCACGGGTTCTGGTATCCGCTCACGAACGAGACCTCCTTTGACCGCTACAGCGACCAGCAGACCCTGCCGACTGTCTACCCGTTTTTGGATCGGCGACTGATCGAGCTATCCCTATCGATACCGACGAAATATGCGCTCCGATACACCCTCGTCGATCGAGCACTTTCTCGGATCGCGCCCGAACTCGCATCAATCCCCCACGAGGACAGCGGGGTGGCGCTCTCGCGACCACGATGGCTCCACCGGCTTGGAATCGTCCATCGAGAACTGCGGTCTGCCCAGAGCGGGAACGCTGCGGATCTCCGGGAGATGACGTGGATAAAAGAGCGATTGATCGATCACGAGTCGACGATCCGGGCGCTTCCCGCCATCGAATACGAGACCGTCCTCGAGACGTATCACGACCATATGAATGGAGCCGACCACACCGCCGCGCTCTGTGGGCTGCTGACGCTGTTGGAGATGCCGGCGACCACGCATCTCACAGCGAACGAACCGGTCTCGACCGTTCGTTGATCGGCAAACCGTTTTGTACGTGGTTATTGTTATCTCTTTACATGGGTAGTTCAAAGCAGTACGCGTTCGAGGGCACCAGTCCGAAAACCGATGAGAACGCTCGCGTCAGTCACGAGTCGACGCTGGTGGGCGACGTTCGAATCGAGGCGAACGCGAGCGTCTGGCCGGGGGCCGTCCTCCGGGGGGATGTCGGCCCCGTAATCATTGGGGAGCGATCCCACGTCGGGGACAACGCGACGATCCACGCCTCGGTGATCGGCGAGCGGGTGATGATCGGCCACGGTGCGGTGTTGAACGACGCAGCTGTCGAAAACGGGGCGCTCGTGGGCTTCAATGCCACGATCAACTCCCACGTCACGGTGGGAGCCGGCAGCATCGTCGCGAGCGGGACGACGGTGCCGGAAGGATACGAGATTCCGCCCGAGTCGTTCGTTCGCGGGGTTCCCGCGGAGGTGACGCCGCTTTCGGAAACGACGATCGATCCCGAGGCGATCTTCGAGGAGCACTCCTCGGGGTCGTATACGAACCTCGCGGAACGCCACGAGGAGCTGTTCGAGTGATTACGGACCGCGGCCGTTGCCGTTTCCGCCACCCGGACTGCCGCCCTGCTCGACGGTGTTGAGCACGTTGATCCGGCCCGCGCCGAACTCCGGACTCGAACGTCCTTGAACGAGTACAGCACCCTGTGCGATGGCGTTTTCGACCTGATTCGCGTTCGCACCGGGGTTGATCTCGCGGACGAGACCCACGAGTCCCGCGACCTGCGGTGCGGCCATCGAGGTCCCCGCGAACCAGGCATAGCCGCCGGGGACCGTCGAGTAGACGAGATCCTCGGTTTCTGTCTCTTCTTCCGTGGCGCGCCCGCCACCGGGTGCGCCGACCTCAATCTCGTTGGTGCCGTAGTTCGAGTAGAAGGCGAGTTCGTCGTCGGGGCCGGTAGCTGAGACTGTCATCACGCCTTGGACCGTACCAGGGAGATAGAACAGCCCGCCCTGCTGGAGGTTCGTCTCCGCGTTACCGGCAGACACCGTCGAGACGGTGCCTCTTCGAGCGGCGTCCTGCATGACCCGCTGGACCGCCACCCGCGTGCCGTCGCTGTTCGCCTGTGGCGGGAACGGTCCCGCACCTAAGCTGAAGTTCGCGACGTCCGCGCCGATCTCGGCGGCGTAATCGGCGCCCGCGAGGACATCCGCAAACGAGCTGCTGTCGGGGCCGAGCACCCGCACCGACACGAGTTCGGCGTCGGGGGCGGTTCCGGTGACGCCGACGTCGCCCGTGGCCGCTGCGGTCCCTGCGACGTGGGTTCCGTGATCGCCGCTATCGCCGATATGTGGCGCTTCCTCTCCCCCGTTGACGAACGAGACGCTCAGCTCCTCGTTGAAATTCCCTACGAGATCCGGATGGCTGCCGTCGACGCCGGTATCCGCGATGACGATCCGCGTTCCCTCGCCCGTCGCGTAATCGTGGGCCTCGAACGTGTCGGTGATCTCCTTGTCCCACTGAAGCTCGGTAAAGGCCGCGTCCTCGGTCGTCTGTGGTTCGGTTTCGACCGGTTCGGCGAACTCGACCTCGAAGTCCTCGGTCACACCGCTAACACCGCTTACCGAATCGAGATCGTCCTCGGAGTCAGCGTCGCCCGTGACGACGAAGATCGAGCCGCCCGCGAGCTCGCGCGTTACCGAAAAACCCGCACTCTCGATACTGCTGGTCGAACCGCCAGTTACGATGTACGTCTCGGTTGACTGTGCGCTGGTGACCCCGATCGCACCCATTGCCAGTCCGGTCCCCGCCATTCCCCGAATCAGTCGCCGCCGTGTCGTTGTATAGTCTGTCATTATAGACAATACTGATTAGAACAAACAGTACTTATCGTTTTTCTAGTTTTTAATTTTGTTAATTTACAATCAGGTGTAGAGATGAACAGTCGAACGCGGTGCGGCAGGCGAACCATTCAGGGACGTTCGCCCCGTATCGGGAATATGTCCACCACTGATGCCCCGCCAGTCACGCTCGCCTACGACGACGACGGCTCCGGTCCGACCCTCGTTTTTCTTCACGGGGGCTGGCTTTCAGCGGAAAGCTGGGCCGGCCAGCGCGACCGATTCGGAGACGAGTACCGGATCGTCGCCCCCGATCTTCGAGGCCACGGCCGGACCGGTCCCTCCGAGACACGGCGCTACTCGATCGACCTCCTCGTCGACGATCTCGACGCGCTCCTCTCCGAACTCGGCGTCGAAGAAAGCGTGATCTGTGGACTTTCGCTCGGCTCGATGGTCGCACAGGTTTACGCCGCTCGCAATCCAGAGCGGGTTCGAGGAATCCTGCTAGCGGGCGCGGTCCAGACGTTCCCCCCGATTGCAATCCCGCGACCCATGAAACGGCTGTTCTCGCCGCTGCCGATGCTCGGAAGCTCGCTCGCGTTTGCTGGCAGCGGGGCGACCTTTCGCGCGCTGCTCTCCTCGATCCGCCCACTGACCGGCGGGCCGTGGCTCGCCCGCGATCCTGAGGTGCGGTCCGCGGCCCTCGACACCGTCGAGGAGATGTCGAGAGACGAGTTCAAAAAGGTGTTTTCGGCGCTCTATCGATTCCGCCCGCCCACACTCGATGCACTCGCAGCGCCGGCGCGGATCGTCTACGGCGAACACGAGGCCCCGCCGGTCAAACGCCAGAGCAAGGACCTCGCCCGCGCGCTCGGAACCGACTGCTATGAGATCGCGGACGCCGCCCATCTGGTCAATCAGGACAATCCCGATGCGTTCAATAAGGTCCTCGCGGGGCTGCTCGAAGAGATCGACGGCGGGACCGAACAGTAAGAAGAGATACAGCTATGCGGGTGTGACACCCACACAGGAATATGAGCGATTCACAGCTCCAGACGTGTGAGGAGTGTGTCCCGCCCGCCGAGGCGTTTTCCGTAATCGGAAACGAAACCCGCCTTTCGATTCTCGAAGCGCTCTGGAACGCCCCCGAAAGACCGGTTCCCTTCTCTACCCTTCACGCCCGTATCGAGATGCGCGACAGCGCACAGTTCAACTACCATCTCCAGCAGCTCGTCGGCCAGTTCGTCCGCAGAACCGAGGAGGGTTACGACCTCCGGCACGCTGGCGAGAACGTTATTCAGGCCGTTCTCTCGGGATCGTTCAACCAGAATCCCGATAGGGAGTTCGATATCGAGGGCGAGTGTGTCGTCTGCGGTGGCTCACTCGACGCCCGTTACCACGACGAACATATCACTATCCTCTGTCTCGACTGCGGACAGCGCCACGGCGAGTACGCCTTCCCGCCGGGTGGACTGACCGATCGTACTGATCGGGAGATTATGGCCGCGTTCGACCAGCGGGTACGTCATCTCCACTGTCTGGCCGCCGACGGGGTCTGTCCGGCGTGTAACGGAAAAATGGAAACAACAATTCATTACGAAGAGGAGTGCTGCCTGAAGCTCGATCTCCAAGTCGATCATCGTTGTTCGCAGTGTCGTCATCGCCTCTGTTCAACAGCAGGATTACGACTACTCGAACACTCCGCGGTCATGAGCTTCTATCAGTATCATGGGATGGATCTCGGCTCAATACCCTACTGGCAACTCCCGTGGTGTGTCAGCGACGAGTACGTCGAGGTACTCACAGAAGAGCCATGGAATCTTCGGGTTCGAATCCCGCTCGAAGGCGAGGAACTGTTCGTTACACTCGATGGAGCGCTCGATGTCGAAAAAACCGAACGGGTCTCTGCCGCGTAGTCCCCTCTTTCGCCTTTGTCCTCATTTCGCTGACTGAAACGGATTTCAGTCCCTCGTGTTACAGAAATGTTCTTCAGAAAACAGTTTTTGTCGAGTCGAGCGTCTCTCGGAGTATGAAAGCGATACCGACCATCGTGGACTCGATCATCGACTCACACTCGGTGGGAGTGGATCGTACCGTCCTCAGAGTACGGCCGCCGGATTCCCTCGCCGTCGCGGTCGCTCTTATCGCGTATCTCACGCTTACGATAGCGGGGATCCTCGTCTCGTTTCTCGTAATCGAGCATACCGCGGGGTTGATCGACGAGGGGAGCCTTCTGCTCTTTCTCGTCTTGCTCGGCGGGACCGCGCTCGTGCTCGCCGTTCCAACCTTGGTGAGAGAACTGCTATCGCGTTTGTTGCGCCGGATCGACTACTGATCCGGTTTCGCCACCGTGTTTCGCAGCGTGCCGACACCCTCGTAGGTGATTTCGATCTCGTCGCCCGGTTCGACCGTGCCGGGGTTCGCGGGACTCCCGAATGCGATCACATCTCCGGGTGAGAACGTAAAGCGCTCGGAGAGATAGGAAATGATGTGGTAGGGATCAAAGAGCATGAGTTCTGTGTTCGCCTCCTGTCTGCGCTCGCCGTTAATTTCGGTATGCATATCGATCCCACGGGGATCGAGATCGGTCTCGATCCACGGGCCGAGCGGCCCGGAGCCGTCGAAGGCCTTTCTCGCCGTTCGACCCTGCTGATCGAGTGCATCGACGTCGTTCATGATCGTATAGCCCCGGACGATTTCGGGGACCTCCTCGGGCGCGACGTTCTTACACTCTTTCCCAATCACCGCGGCGAGCTCCCCGGCGTAGGTCACTTCCTCGGAGAACATGGGATAGGGGATCGGCGACTCGGTAGGGATCACCGAGACGGGCGGTTTGATGAAAAAGTCCGGCTCCTCGGGGCGGTCGTACTCCATCTGGTCGAGCGTTTCCGTATAATTGCGCCCGACGCAGTAGAGCGCCGAGGGCACGCAGGGTGCGAGTAGGTCTGTTCGCTCTATCGAATACTCACTGTTTTCGGTGTGGAGCGTTCCGTCACGGTAGGTCCCCTCTCGGGGACCGTCATCAGTCTGGGCGCGAGCGAGTCGCATACTCCCAACTCGCTATTCGGGCCTTGTAGCTGATTCCATATCCGGCCGGAACGCCTCGCCGTCGCCCCGACAGATCACGGGCAGGTCCTCCAGGCTTCGGATCTCGTAGGTCGGCGCGGCCGGCAGTTCGTAGTTAGCTCGATGAGAACGGCGGATAAAGGCACAGTCGATGCCTGCGTCATCCGCCGCGAGGATGTCCACCCCGCTGTCGCCGACGTAGAGCGTGTTTCGCGTGCCGAGATCCGAAAGCGCCCGCTCGATGTAGTAGCTGTTGGGCTTCTTGCGGTCGATTCCTTCCAACGTCGGCTCCCGGCCGTAGTGGGTCTCGAAATGGTGGGCAAGATCGTAGTGATCGAGGATGAAGTCGATCGTGCGCTGTTGGTTGTTGCTCACAACACCCAGATTGGCTTCGAGTTCGTCGAGCGCGGTGATGTCCTCGTACAGCGGTTTGCCGCCGTTTTCGATGGATTCACACTGGGCATGCGAGGAGTTCATATCGCGGCGATACCAGAAGTCGGCGGTGTCGAGATCGTACTCGGTGGCGAGTTCCGCGATCGAATCCCGTGTAACGCCTAACAGCGCCTCGATCTCCTCGTCGCTCGGCGAGACGTCGAACTCCGCGTAGGTCTTGCGGATCCCCTCGTGAAGCACCGCTCGATTAGTTCGCTCGACGAGCACGCCGTCGTTGTCGAAAACGACCGCGTCGTACTCAGACATCCGCGACCTCCCGAACGAGTGAGGGGTCATCGTTTGTGGGACTGTTCACCGCCCCCGAGACGGGGTACGCCCGAAGCTCGTCGGCGGACGCGAGCGAAAACTCCCCGCCCGAAAGCCACTCGCGTTCGCGCGAGAGGATTACCGCCATCCGGTGGTGCAGTTTCTCTACTACCTCGTTCGGCTCGGTCGTGACGATTGTGAACGTCTCGATTGCATCCGGCTCCTCGGCGTCGGCTCCCTCGTTTGAAAAGGAGTCGAGACCGGTCTGTCGACTCTTCGGCTCCCAGCGCGTCCGGAGACCCGCCATCGCAAAGGGTTCGCCGTCCCGTCGAGAGACGTAGTAGGGCTGTTTTTCACCTCGATCTTCGACCCACTCATAAAAGCCGTCTGCGGGAACCAAACACCGCTTTGCGTCCCTGAAGCTCGGCTTTTCATCGAGGGTTTCGACGCGGGCGTTGATCAGGTCGCGTTGCTCGTCGGCCCATGCGGGAGTGAGTCCCCAGCGCGCGAGCCGGATTTCCTCTGCGTCGTCCGGGACGATCGGGAGCTGCTGGCTCGGCGCGGCGTTGTACCTCGGTTCGATGTCGGGGATCGGCAGATCGAATCGCTTGGCCAGCTGGTCGGGCGGCGTAAAGATCGCGTAGCGTCCGCACATGGTTCGGAGAAAGGGCGGCGGGATCATATACTGTGGGTCACGACCCATCACTGGTTTTATTCATGTGTAGAGTCTACACACGGTTACGATGTCGAAAGAGAAAACGCGAGTCGATTTCAACGCCCCGGCCTCGCTCGTAGAGCGAGCCGACACCATTGCCGAGCTCTTCGATATCTC
>JADFQH010000107.1:8083-8847 GCA_022561895.1 Methanobacteriota archaeon
GACGCGCACCCACCTGCCGCCGAAGGGGTCAAAACGCTCTACGTCGCCGCGTGGTCGCGGCGCTGACGGCAATGTGAGCTCAAGGTCGGTCAGGTGGGGAAGCACCATGACAAGCCGCTGCGGGACATGGTCGACGACCCGCAGTGAGAGCCCGACTGCCTCGCTCGTAGAGCGCGCCGACACCATTGCCGAGCTCTTCGATATCTCTCGAACACAGCTCCTCATCGACGCATTGCGGCATGAAATCGATGATTTGGCCGCCGATGAGGGGTTTCGGCGCAAGCTCAGTGAAGCGTACTATTCGAACGAGATCGAGTTCGATGTCGTCGAATCGATCCTCGGGACCGAAGAGGCGATGCGGACGAAGCTCCTGCGAGCGTCTCTGGATCGCGAACCGCCCGAGCCTCGACTGGACGCCGATCTTCCGGTGGACGAAGAGTTCTACGACGGTGAGATTCCTGAGTGGACGCCAACCGGGGAGTCAGAGGACGCAGAGTCACGCGCGCAGTGATGGGTGAGAGACACGTCGTCGTCGATACGAACGTTCTCCTGAACCTCGCAACCCCGGTCGTCGATGGGCGATCTCACGCTCCGACGGGCGAAGATCCGCTCAAGGCCGTCCTCACTGTGTATGACGTTCATGTCCCATCGAGCGTTCTCGGCGAAGTAACTGATAAGGGTGGTTGTGATCCCTTGCCGGCGATCGCCGATCCACACGGGCGATCGCCGGCAAATAGTTACAACCACCCTTATGAGGCAACGGC
>JADFQH010000108.1 GCA_022561895.1 Methanobacteriota archaeon
GCGTTCCGGTCCGCGCAGGATGATACTGGGCACGACGTGAGCGCCCGTGCTGAGTGCGATGCGCGCGGGCACGGCGGACACCGTCGCGGGCGCGCCCATGAACTCGACGGTGACGGTCTGGCCGGGGGAGGGGGCATCGATCAGCATCGCCAGGATCTCGCCGCGCTTGAGTGCGCGGAAGGTGCTCGGCCCCACGCGCTCCCTGGGGATGACATCCATTCCCAGCTTTCGCCGCGAACCGTGCACCAACTCGTCCAGCTTGGGATAGCGGAAGCTATCGACGATCGCGTGCACCGGGTAGTCGTACGCCGCCAGCGCGGCCGCGCCCAGGTCCCAGACGCCGCAGTGCATGGTGACGATGAGCACGCCGCGGCCCGATTCGACGGCGTCGTCCAGCTCCGTCCACTGGCTAAATACGAGGCGGCGGCGCACCTCCTGCCGGCTCATCGAGGGGAAGTGGACGAAATCGACGACGAACTTGCCGAAGTTCCGGTAGGCGCGGCGGGCAACACGATCGACGGCGCGGCGATCGCTGGAGTCGAGGACGCGGGCGAGGTTGGCGTTCAGCGCGCGCCGCTGCTGATGGAAGCAGTAGTAGCAGATCTGGGCGACGATCGCCGCCAGGCGGTAGCCGAGCGAGAGCGGCAGCGGCCTTGTCAGGAAGATGGTGAGCCGGAACAGCCAGTAGATGACCATTCGTTACGCTCCGCCGATGTACTCCTTCACCATGATGCGCGCCTGCTCATCAGTGTACTGCGTGGGCGGCGACTTCATGAAGTAGGCGGACGGCCCGGCCAGCGCCCCCGCGATGCCGCGGTCCAGGGCGAGCTTGCAGCAGCGGACGGCGTCGATGACGACGCCGGCGGAGTTGGGGCTGTCCCAGACCTCCAGCTTTAGCTCCGCGCTGAGCGGTACGTTGCCGAACGTCGTGCCCTCCATCCGGATGTAGGCCCATTTGCGGTCGGAGAGCCAGGGAACGTGATCGCTCGGCCCGACGTGGATGTCGCCCGCCGGCATCTCGTTATTGAGCTGCGAGGTGACGGCATTAGTCTTGGAGATCTTCTTCGATTGCAGCCGCTCCCGCTCCAGCATGTTGAGGAAGTCCGTATTGCCTCCAAAGTTGAGCTGATACGTGTGATCCAAGCGCACGCCCCGATCCTGGAAGAGCCGCGTCAGCACGCGATGGATGATCGTCGAGCCCACCTGGGACTTAATGTCGTCGCCGATGATCGGCAGGCCGTGCTCCTCGAATCGCCCCTCGTAGGCGGGGTGTCGTGGATGGGTCGCCTCCATCCCTGAGAGCACGACCCGCTCTACTTTCTCCCACGAATTTTCCCAAAAAAGGGGCGCGAACTCCACCCGACACCGAAGCTCATGACCCCCGCCTGAACGATGAAACACTCGCCGGGGCGCACGCGAGCGAAACGCCTCGTAGAGCTCGTTCTTCGAACTGATCTCGACCTCGAACACAGTCCAGACCTCGCCAACAGTCGACGGGAGATGGGCGTACGACGAGCCGAACGGGGCAAGTCCGGTCTCGCGGGAGATCTCCGCCGCACGGCGGTTATGTCTGGAAAAATGTTTTGGATTGTAGATCTCGACGCCCGAAAAGAGATCGGGATGGCGATTCAGATCGATCACGTCGAGGCTCACGGTCGCGAACTCGGGGTGGGGTGCGAGCACCACGGCGTCCTGTCGTCGTAGCTCGTGGATGGTGTCTTCGAGCGTGAGAAAATCGGGAATCGGCTCGTCGAGATCCAGCGCAAGGACGTGCTTGCGATCTCGGAAATCGCCGGTGAAGATTTCACGGGCCGGAACCACGAGAAGCTCCTCGTCGCTGAATCGCTCCGTGCGGGCGCGGATCTCTGGCAGGCGAGTGAAATGCGGAGCATAAACGAGGATCTCGATCCCCCGATGTTTCGCCCGGCGAGCGACATCCTCGTTCAGAATCTTCACATGGGGATCGACTCTGGTCGGCATGTCGAAGTGATTCTCGTGCGGGCGATTTGCGCCTTCTGGTTTCGATTGTGGGTTCGGACCGAAAAATTCCAACAGCCTTACTAAAGAATTTTATATCAGCCGCTCCTGTTCTCCGGCAATGATCGGCTGGGAATGTGCGATCGACGACTGCGGTGTGGACTTCGGTTCGCCGGAAGAGCTGATTGCCCATCAGGAAACGGAGCATGCGGGCCACGAGTGTCGGGTGTGCGGAAAGCGGGTCGCAGACGGCTATCTCGCGATCAGCCACGCGTTTTCCGAACACACCCGCGCGGAGTACGTCCGGGCCTACGATGCTAACGCGAAAGCGATCCGGGTTCGAGAAGAAGTCCTGAGAACGGTCGAAAGCGCACTTGATGAGCCGGTTTCGGTAACGAACGAAACGGAGTAGCGCTTTTAGCGTTCCTCGCTGTCTGCTCACGGGCGCAAAGCGCCCGTTCGCATGTTTCGAGAAACGTGTACACGTTTCTCGCTGTTCCCGTGAGCGAGCGCAGCGAGCGAACGGGAGCTAGAAGAGCGCTAGCGCGCTCTTCACTGTATTCGGCGCGGTTTCACCGCGCCGACTGCTTGAGGAGCGCTTTCAGCGCTCCTCACTGTCAAGCACCCGGATCTGGTCGCCACGCACCGTCACGGGGATGGGAACCGTCGCCTCATAAAGCTCCACTGTAACCTGATCCTTGCCCTCGTCGATCCGCTGGACCTGTGCTTTCTCGCCCTTGAACGGCCCGGCGATGAGTTCGACGATATCGCCCTCGGCGATCCCCTCGACATCGGGTTTCGGCGAGAGGAAATGTTCGACCTCGGTGATAGAACTCTGGCCGGGGACGATCGAACGGGCATGGGGAATCTCGTCCAGAACGCGCTCGATGATCGCGTGGTCGTCGGCCTCGACCATCACGTAGCTCGTCAGCGAGTCAGGCGCGAGCGCCGCGTGGATCTCGGACTGTTCGCGGTTCATGATCATATCCGCGACGGTGCGCTCCTGGCTTGCCGTGGTTTTCACAGCATAGATGGGCATCTCAGATGCCTCCGGGCAGGTAGCTCATGATGACGAACATGAGAAAGCCAACTGTACCGACGAGGACGATCCCCGCACCGGCGATCATCGAGACGCGGGAGAACTCCTCCCAAGCGGGGGTGGTGGCGAACTTCAGGACGCGGATATAGGAGGTGAAATCGGTCGGGACGTTCATACTATCTCTAGAGAAGAGCAGGGGTTTTCTATCTGTTGATCAGCCCCGGAAAACAGCGACGTGCTACTCGACGTAGTCGATATCTTGGAGCTGGCCGGCGTTCTTCTCCTGTGTTTCCTCTTCCTGTCGGCCGTAGATCTGCGGGGAGTCGACCCCGGTGACGACGATCATCGTGCGCATTGCACCCTCGAGCTCCTCGTCGACGGAGGTCCCCCAGATGATCCGCGCGTCGGGATCGATTCGCTCGTAGATCTCCTCGACGACGCCCTCTGCTTCCTCGATGCTCATATCGTTTCCACCGGTGACGTTGACGAGCGCCGAATTGGCACCCGAAATGTCCACGTCAAGCAGGGGCGAGCGGAGCGCGCTTTTGACCGAGTCCTTCGCCTTCGATTCGGAATCGCTCTCGCCGAGTCCGATCATCGCAACGCCGCCTTTCTCCATCACCGTACGAACGTCCGCGAAGTCGAGGTTCACGAGGCCGGGTTTCGTGATCAGCTCTGTAATGCCCTTGACCGAGCGCATGAGCACCTCGTCGGCGACCTTAAAGGCCTGGCGGACGGGGAGCTTGCCAACGGCATCGAGCAGACGGTCGTTCGGAACGACGATCACCGTATCCGCAACGTCTCGCAGTCGTTCGAGGCCGGCCTCGGCGTTGGTTCGCCGGACCTCGCCCTCGGCGGTAAAGGGCGTCGTGACGATCGCGATGGTAAGCGCGCCCGACTCGCGGGCGGCCTTTGCGACGACGGGGGCCGAACCAGTCCCGGTTCCCCCGCCCAGCCCAGCAGTAACAAAAACCATGTCCGAGCCTTGGAGCGCGTCGTTGACCTCGTCCTGGCTTTCGAGGGCGGCTTCCTCACCCACTTGTGGGAGCGAGCCGGCACCCCGACCACGAGTCTTCTGCTCGCCCAGCAGGATCTTGGTGTCGGCTTCGATCTCGACCAGATGTTGGACATCGGTGTTTGCCGCGACGAGCTTCGCGCCGTGGATTCCCTCCTCTTCCATCCGATTGACTGTGTTGCCGCCGGCACCGCCACAGCCGACTACTGTGATGTTGGTTTGGAGGTCTTCGAGTACGTCGCGCAGTTCCTCATCGGTCATCTGACCTGATTGGCTGACTTCGGGAGTGACACCGTCGCCGCCACTGCCGTCCTGTGTTGGGGCCGCCTGCTCTGCTTCGTCGGCGCTTTCGACGGCGTCCTGAATGATCGAGTCCATCTCTTGGGCGTCGTAATGTACCCATCGTAATGATTGTTCCCTTTGGCGTCTGACGTGCGTACGACGCTCAGGGCGAATACGACAGTTTCCTTTCACACCCTTCGAACACTGAATCAGGTTCGATCGTCCGTCCATCAATCTCGATCGATTCGCCCGACGCGAGTTTGCCGAACGCCGGTCCTTCGGGGACGCCCAGTTCGAGCGCCCGTTCGGGATCGAACGCGTGCTCGCGGACGACAATTTCCTCGGAACGGCGCTCGACCTCGTACTCCTCTTCGAGGATCGAGACGAGGTCCTCGACGAGCGCCTCGCGATCTCCCCCGTTCTCGAACGCCGCCCGCTCGCCGATCTCGGTCCCGCCTTCGGTAGTGCAGAACGCGAGCGCGCGGCGTTCGACCGCCCCTCTGACCGCCGCCGGATCGACCGCACGGGCCTCCTCGATGACTTCGGTTGGAAGTTGCTCCACCCCGAAGTCGGCGTCAGGGTTCGAAATCTCGCCCAACCGCACGCCCGAATCGATCGATCCGAGTTCGGCTTCGAGGCGGGAAACGAGCGTTAGAGAAACGTTACCGACCTCCCGGAGCCACGTCTCGCTCACCACCCGATAGCCGAGCTCGCGGATCACGGATTCGAGTTCGGGCTTCTCGCCGTCGATGACCGCGAGTTCGGCCCCGCTTTTCTCGAACGCCTGTTCGATTATAGCAGAGCTGAGCGCGCCCATCGCCGAAAGCGACCAGTCCGCGCCGATATGCCCGACCGCCCACGGCGTGTTTCTTACTATTCGTTCGGGCCGCGGGACGTAGTGACCGCCGCCGAAGGCGACGACCTGTTTTTTGCCGTGAACCCGGCCGTCGAGTTCGAGGATCGTTCGCGCGACCGCGCGCGCACCCGCGTCGTCCCCCCATTCGTCCTCGCCGCTGCCGAGTTCCGCAAAAATCGACGGAGCTCCAACGGCGGTTGGACCGTGATGCGTACACTCCATTCCTACCTCGTAGCCCTCGGGGGCGTGTGCGCGAAACCCCTCCAGAAGCTGTTTGTGCGCGGCCGGACAGGCCTCGGCGAGTTCGCCGGCCTCGCCGCCGAACTCCGCCGCACCGAAGTTGCCGGTGAAATGCGCCGTAAGGAGCGGTCCCGTCTCGCCGGAATGTCGAGAGGCGAAGACGACGAGCGAGGGGCCGGAAAACGCCGCTGCAACGCCGTCGAGTTCGAGATGCCACTCCTCGAACGTTCGGAGTTCGAATTTTGTTCCGTCGGTTTCGAGCGTATAGTAGGTCCCACCGCCCTTGCTTTCGGGCCGGTTCGAATCCTCGTTCGAGCGCCAGTCGGCGAGAGCTAGTAGCTCCTCGCCGATCAGTTCGGAGGCAGAATCCGCGCGACTGACGACGATTCCGATCACACCTACTGTTCTCACGGTCGGCGAATAAGCGCGTCGACCTGAAGGAAACATATGATTTCGCTGGCCGACGATCTGGCTACCGGACGAGTAAGGCGTGACGAGGAGATACGCCAGAACGACGACTGGTAGCCGGTGGTCCTTCGGGCCGGATACGAAGCGATCGGGGGCGTCAGCGGCGTCGATCCGTGAAATCGACTAAGCGAACGTGGGTCAGTTTTCGGTTCGCGGGACGGCGGCGGTGACAGGAGCGAGTGATGACTCATGCAAAACCATGTTGCATCGCCGCTTTCGGACGGCGCTCGATCACGACGATCTAACACGGCTGAATCGGCTTGAGGATCCACCGTAGCTACGCTTTGGCCGTCATCTCGCCGTTGATCCGCTCGCGGACGAACCCCACGAGCGCGAGCAGGTGAGCGCGGCGCTGAATCAGCAGCGCGGTCCCGAGAACCATGTAGATCCCCGTAAAAACGAGCAGCCACTCGAACTCGTGAAACATCGGGTAGAGCTGGACGACGAAGAGAATCAGTAAGGCAAGCGCCTCGCGGACGCTGATCCGGAGATCGACCAGTAGAGAAAGGGCGAAGTAGCTCTGGGCGGCGGTGAGCCAGATCTCGCCCATCTGGCGCTGGCCCATCGGAAGCGCGCCGTAGTAGCCAAGTGAAACGCTGTAGACGACCACGAGTGTGCCGATCAGGAGCGTCCACTGGTTGAGCTTCGAGGAGATCAGCGCGTTAAAGGACGCACTGGAGCGGGCTTTCATCACGAGCAGCGTGACGATAACGAACTCGGGCGTCTCGCTCGCCAGCGGGGCGACCCACTGGATCATCAGAAAGGGCGGGATCCCGAGGTGAAGCCCGATCTCCTCTAAACCATGTGCAAAGGGTTCGACGGCGGCGAAGATCACGAAGCCCGAGAAGGCAAACAACGAGAGAACAGTGATAATTCGGTTGGATTTCGGAAACGACTGGAGGTAGGCGGGCACGCCGATGTGTTCTTCCTCCTCGGAGGGCGCGCGGATCGCAAAGACGATGTAGAGGGCGTAGAGACCGACGAGAACGACCATGTCGTGGATCGCGATCGATCCCGTAACCGGAATGAAAAACGCATAGAGCGTCGCGGCGAACAGGAAGACGATCTCCAGTGAGAGGCCCTGGTCGAGCCGGACGCGATCGGCGAGAAAGCCATCGACCTCCTCGACGTTCGGGTCGCGCGTTTTCGCGTTCGTGCTTTTTATCGCGCGATAGACGGTGAAGATGGCGATGGCCGACCAGCCGATTCCTATGAGAATGCGGTTCGCACCGGTCATGTTCGCCACCGCGAGATCGGCGGCCTCCGTCGAGGCAGGGGAGCCGGGGGCGACGCCCGCCTCCCACGCATAGAGGGCGTCGACGGCGTACTCCGGGGCGACCGCGAGGACTGCGAGAACGGCGATCGCAAACGACCGGGAGACGTCCTTTTCTGCGGTTTCTGCGGCCCACGCGAGCAGGAACGCCGCACCGAGGATCGAAACGCCCGCGAGCGCGACTTGTGGGTAGAGTCCGACGAGATAGCCGCTCGCGCGGACGAGCAGCCACGGAAAGGTAAGGGAGAGGACGACGGCGACGGGAAGGAGTGGATGTGACAACCGATCTCGCATGGGAATGTAGTAGAACCGAAACGAACGTAGGCCTTCCGCTGACGGTGGTGTTATAGCATGTCAGACGGAAGCCCGACCATGGACGTGTATGGACTGCTCGGCAACCCCGTCTCTCACTCGCTGTCGCCGCCGATGCACGAGGCGGCCTACCGCGAACTCGGGATCAGTGCTCGATACGTCACCTTCGAACCCGAATCCGAGGCGCTCGAAGCGGCAGTCTCGGGAGCCGACGCGTTAGGAATCAGGGGACTGAACGTAACGATTCCGTTCAAACGGGACGCGCTCTCGCTCGTCGAATCGGACGAACTAGCGACACGGATCGGGGCGGTGAACACGATCGATTTTGGCGGTAGTAGTCAGAAACCGACCGGACACAACACCGACGCGGCCGGCGTGCGCCGGGCGTTCGAACACCACGGCACCGAACTCGACGGCACACAGGCAGTGCTCGTCGGGGCGGGCGGGGCGGGTCGCGCGGTCGCCTTTGCGCTCGCAGAGGCGGGTGCAGTAGTGAAAATCGCGAACAGGACGAAAGAACGCGCCGAGAACTTGGCGAATGCGGTTCCACGCGCAAGCGGCCACGGCCTCGATGATCTCCCGAATCTGCTCGCCGATGCCGAGATACTCGTCAACGCCACGAGCGTCGGGATGGACGATGACCGCTCGCCGGTTCCCTCGGAATCGCTTTCTTCCCAGCTCACGGTGATGGATATCGTCTACCGCCCGCTCGAAACTCGATTGCTGCGGGAGGCGAGAGCGGCGGGAGCCGAGACGATCGACGGGGCGTGGATGCTGCTCTTTCAGGGGGTCGAGGCGTTCGAACTGTGGACGGGACGGGAGGCCCCCGTGGGGATGATGAACGACGCACTCCGGGGTGAGCTGTCCGGTGAGGCGGACGCTTTTAAGTAGATCCGCACGTATATCTCGCCAATGGCACTGCTGAACAAGCTGAAATCGTTGTTCGGACTCGACGACGGGGAGTCGGACAGCGATCGGCAGCGCACCGACGACGTCGGCGTCACGGTCGAACACGAACCCGAGACCACTGACGAAGAGACCCCGCCAGCGACGCCCGCTCCCGGAGCCGAGACTGCGACTCCCGAACCGGCCGAGGAGGATCTCGAGTCGACCGACGGCCCGGATATCGATCCGGAAGTGGAGTCACCGCCCACAGAGGAGCCACCCGAGGAATCGACGGAGGAGCTTGACGGAAGGGGGGAAACGGCAGAATCGGAACCGGCGTCCGGTCCGGCGGTCGATACGGAAGCGGATGAATCGAACGCCGAACCCGACATCGAGCCCGAGACGGACGTTTCTCCCGAAAGCGATCTCGAGGGTGAATCAGCGAAAGCAGAATCAGCAACGGCCGAACCCGCGGGCGGCGAAACGCCGAACGGC